>CAZTKW010000185.1:0-6713 GCA_964614315.1 uncultured Pirellulales bacterium | reverse complement strand
GGATATTCGGGACTATCAAGGCCGGCTTGTTATCTCCCATGATATTGCCAATGAAAACTGTGCAAATTTAGAAGACTTGTTTAGACTATATCGAACCGTCAAATCCAATTTACCGCTGGCACTAAACATTAAGGCAAACGGTTTGCGGGGCCCTTTGAAGATTCTGATTGAAAAGTACCAGCTTGTAAACTATTTTGTCTTTGATATGAGTGTACCGGAGACGCTTGTTTATCTGAAAGAAGGCCTCAATATTTTTACTCGTCAAAGTGAATATGAAACAAAACCTGCTTTTTATGAAAATGTGGAAGGTATATGGATGGACTGCTTCAACAAGGAGTGGATGAATACGGAGGATATTCAAAATCACTTTGACAAAGGCAAAAAGGTGTGTTTGGTTTCTCCGGAGCTTCACGCTCGAAATTATCAGTCATTTTGGCAAAGATTATTAAATACGAAGCTTGTTGAAAATAACTGCCTGATGATATGTACAGATTATCCACAAAAGGCAAGGGAGTTTTTTTATGGGAAAGATTAAGGCAATTATTTTCGACATGGATGGTGTTCTGATAGAGGCTAAGGACTGGCACTACGAAGCTCTGAACAAGGCGCTGGAACTGTTTGGGATGGAAATTAGTCGATATGACCATCTGGTGACGTATGATGGGCTGCCAACCCGAAAAAAATTAGAAATGCTCTCTGTCGAGCGAGGACTACCAGGCCAGTTGCATGAGTTCATTAATACAATGAAACAACAATATACAATGGGGATTGTATACTCTAAATGTAAACCTGTGTTTTTTCATGAGTATGCCCTTGCTAAACTGAAAAATGAGGGATATCGTTTAGTGGTATGTTCCAACTCAATCCGAAAGTCGGTGCAGGTGATGCTGGGAAAAGCTAACTTGCTCGATAAGCTGGAGTTTTTCCTTTCAAATGAAGATGTGGTAAAAAGCAAGCCTGAACCGGAAATGTATAATTTAGCTGTTTCAAGACTCGGATTGAAACCTGCGCAGTGTCTTGTTCTCGAGGATAATGAAAATGGTATAAAAGCAGCTGTTGCAAGCAAAGCACATCTGATGCGAATTTATCGAATTGAAGATGTGAATTACCAAAATATCAAACAACGGATTGCTGAACTGGAGGGCACATAGCATGTTGAATATTTTGATTCCGATGAGCGGGGCTAGTTCGTTTGACAATGAAGAATTTCAATACCCTAAGCCGCTAGTTGAAATTGAGGGCAAGCCTTTAATTGAGAGGGTGGTCGATTGCCTGAACCAGATTCGACAGGAAAAACGGTATATCTTTATTGTCCACTCCAGCGATTGCCAAATGTATCATCTTGACAACGTGTTGCGTTTGATTACTGAGGACAACTGCGCTATCATTCAATTAGAAAAGCATACCCGCGGTGCCGCTTGCAGTGCCCTGATGGCAATTGAGCATATAAATAACGGTGAGCCTTTAATCATTTCCAATAGTGACCATATTATCGACTATGATCTAAACTTGGTTTTGGAACACTTCCAAAGCAGAAACGTAGATGCTGGAACCATTTGTTTTGAGTCGGTGCATCCTAAATGGTCTTTTGTGCGTTTGGACGATAATGACATGATAATTGAAACTGCGGAAAAACGGCCACTAAGCAGAAATGCCATTGCGGGGTTTTACTATTTTTACAAAGGAAGTGATTTTGTTGCAGGGGCGATGCGGATGATCGAAAAAGACAATAATGTTGAAGGGAGTTACTATGTTGCCCCTGTAATAAACGAGTTGGTTCTTGAGAATAAAAAACTTGAAATTTTCAAAATACCCACGTCCGCTTACCATAATTTTTACTCTCCACATAAAATTAAGGAATACGAAGGAAAAGCAGGAAGAACTGATAAGCAAATTCAAACGAGCTAACTATACCCTTCAGGGTAGTAAATTCCCGCGAGTTAGATTATAAGGTCTTAGTTACTCAAACTGACCGATTTATTGGTGAGAACCGGTATAACCCATTATGTTACAAATAATTATGGAAAACAAAACCATAATGAAAACAGCCATCCCGCACCTATTTCGAGGTGTCGGCAAAAAGCCAGGTGTGATACGTAAAAAATACATAATTCTGCTTATACTCAAATTACCGACACTGTAAAATAGGTGCGGGATTCCGCAATTTTGCATTTTTAACTTTGACTTTTGCATTCTCAAACTGACCGTCTCGCCGTGCTGTCGCTCGTCGCAGCAGGTGGTCAGTTTGAGTTAGTTACCCGCGAGCTAACGGGAAATTTCTTTTCGAGAACACTATATATGAAAACAGCAAAACTAAATGATATGGTTCGGGGTTGGCTTGTAGGCAACTTCGAGCCTTCTTTGTATAAGACTAATAATGTTGAAGTTGGAGTAAAAAAATATAACGCCGGAGATTATGAAGATTATCATTACCACAAGATAGCCACCGAGATCACGGTTATCATCTCGGGCGAGGTCGAAATGAACGGTGAAAAATACGTTGAGGGAGACATTATCACAATTGTCCCTGGCGAAGGCACTGACTTCCGAGCTTTGACCGACGCTGTGAACGTCGTGGTCAAAATACCAGGCACCAGCGACGACAAGTACCTTCGAGGAGAATGACATGCTTAATATCGTCTTGCCGCTCGCGGGGCGAGGAAGCCGTTTCGTCGACGCTGGTTATACTTTGCCGAAGCCGCTGATTCCGATTCATGGCAAACCCATGATCGAGGTCGTCGTCAACAACGTGCTGCCCCGCAGGCCGCACCGCTTCACCTTTCTCGCGTTGCAGGAACACCTTGACGAGACGAAGATGGGCGAAGAACTCAAGCGGATCGTTCCCGAGTGTACGCTCATACCTGTGTCTCAAGTCACCGAGGGTGCGGCCTGCACGGTCCTGCTGGCGAAAGACATCATCGATAATGATGACCCGCTGATGTTGGCGAACAGCGACCAATGGGTGGACGTCGACATCAACGACTATCTCGCCGCCATGGATCGCGAAGAGGCCGACGGTTTCATCATGACGATGTGGGCCGACCACCCGAAATGGTCTTATGTTGGCTTTGACGGGGAGGGGCGCGTGAACCGCGTGATCGAGAAGGAAGTGATCTCGAACGAGGCGACGGTCGGTATTTACAATTATCGACGCGGGCGCGACTTTGTGCGCGCCGCTGGGCAGATGATCTCGAAAAACATCCGCGTCAACAACGAGTTCTATGTCGCTCCTGTGTACAACGAAATGATCGAATGGGGCGCAAATCTCATTGTCTATAACGTCGGCAAAGAACACGAAGGACTTTATGGCATGGGGATTCCCTCCGATTTCGAGTTGTTTCTCAAGAATCCGATCTCTCGAAAAGCGCTACTGCGATAGATGAAACTTGGATACGGTTTGACGTTCATGCCACAGATTGATCTGACTCACTCCGAGAATATCTTTGTCCGGCGTTTCCGTTTACCATCAGGCAGGATCTCTACGCGATGATTTCAAGAGCAACACGCAAGAAGCTAAAGAGTCTGTTTCCCCCTAAACTTTACAGAACTCTACGTGTTCTTTCTCGGATTCCCATTTCCCTATTCGCCTGTATTCGGTGCGACTTACTAAACGGTCGTTCTCGCCATTTTTTGCGTGAAACCGCATCTCGACTGTTTCACGGTACGGTCTATCTTGGTCCTGAACATTACAGATTCTACAGGAACGTGGTAGAGAACGTCATCCAGCCGGAGACTATCGTTTTCGACGTGGGAGCGAATGACGGGTGGTTCGCGAAAATACTTGACCGGTTCGGTAAGAGCAAGAGGTTGCGAATCATTTCATACGAGCCGCTGCAGTCCCAGCAGGAAGATCTTCTTGCCTGCAAACAGGTCATCCCACGCTACTCGTATGAACAATGCGCTCTGTCGAGCAAGGTTGGCGAGATGGTGATTCACGAATACGCGACATCGGGACTTTCTTCATTGAAAGATCTGGAGCCAACAGCGTACGACAATGCAATATACGATACTACATTGGTGGCGGAATATCCTGTAGAAGTGCGTACTCTTGACGACGAAATACGACGTCTCGGAATAGACGATACATCCAGAATTGCTGTGAAGATTGATGTTCAGGGATTAGAGCTGGAAGTTCTGCAGAGCGCAGCGAGCACGCTTGCACGAAGCAATACGTACTGTATAGTAATTGAATTGATGAACAAGAAGAAGTATGAGAACCAGGCGCTCTCAAGGGAGATCATGTGTTATCTGTTCGAACGGGGATATATCATTCACGATCTTTAGCCTGTCCTTTGGGATGACGATGGTGGGCTCTCCGAATTTGATGCTGTATTCCTGCGGACTGGTGAATCCGGAAGCGTTGGCAGAGATTGATATTGACCTCCATCGTAACTATGGAACATGAAGTCGTGGGCACAAGAACAAGATCCGCAGCGCTTGGCTTTCTCACGGACACGGGCGGGCAAGCCGTGATACAGATCGCCACGCTTGTCGCCATCCCCATCATCATACAGTTGACCTCGCAGACTCTCTACGGTTTCTGGATTACGGCGCTTTCGGTCATGGCTTACCTGGGCCTGCTGGATTTGGGCCTGGGCGTTTCGACCACACGGCTGCTGTCGGGAATCCACGAGAAGCCCGGGAGCGAGTCGGAGTTCAACGGTGTTCTGAGCACTGGCTTTTTCTCATTTTGCGGGGCGGGATTGCTGTTCCTCGTCGCGGGCCTGGCCATGGCGCCTTATGTGCCGGGCTGGTTCAAGATCCCGGTGGCGGATGCGGGCGTGGTTACCACGGCCTACAAATTGGCGATTCTGGCCGGGGCGCTTGGGCTGCCGCTGTCGACCTTTGGCGCGATAGTGACAGCGACTCAACACATGGCGGTCAACAATACGATCAGGAACGTGGTGACGCTGCTGTCGCTCGGGCTTTCGATTTGTCTTCTTTACGCCGGTGTAGGGTTGCCGTCGCTTGCGCTGGCGAATCTCTTTAATTTCACTTCTCAGGGGATTGCCAACTATTTTTTTGCTCGCCGTTATTGCCCGCACATGAACATTCGCCCCTCGCTCATCAATCGAAAGGATTTCCGGCGACTTTGGGTTTTCGGCGGATACTTCCAGTTCGCGCGGCTTGCCAACATATTTGCTATCAGTGCTGGACCACTTGTAATAGCCACATTTCTTGGTGCCGGTAGTGTTACGCCCTATGCTTTAACATCTAAATTGGCTACTCTCTTTAGTATTGGAATAGCAAGTAAGTTGGGAATAGCTGTGTTTCCGGCGCTTTCTCAAATGTTTGCCAATGGTGAATACGGCAATATACGACGAGTTTTTATAACTCTAATTCACTATTCGATTCGCCTTGCAATGGTAGGTGGGATTTTCCTGGCCGTCGCAAATCGTCATTTCGTCTCTCTCTGGGTTGGTGAAGAAATGTTTGGAGGCATTGCACTGAATGCAGTTTTTGTTTATTGGGTATTTCAGGATTCGATACTTCGTTCTGTTGGCGTAGTAGTTTTAGCTTCCGGCAAATTACGTCAATGGGCTTTTGTCGCGATTATAGAGGCAGCAATTACGATAATTGCTTCGGTATTGTTAGTAAGATTCCTGGGTTTGACAGGTGTTGCTATGGGAGTGTGTATTGCGCGAACATTGACGACCGTCTACATTGTACGATGGATATGTAAAGAATTAAAATTGCTATTGCGATTATTTATCTGGAGAGGCATGCTTCTTCCCTTGCTGCGTAGTGTTTTGGGTTGCGCATGTGTAATCGTGTTGGCACTTCTAACCTCAGGGGAAAGCCCGGGTTGGTTCTGGCTGGCTATTGTAGGATTAATTTCAATTAGTGTGAATGTTGCATCTTTTGAAGGGGTGCGGTTTTTCCATATGTCAAATCAATCCTGGGTTCAGCGCATACATCAAATGATCAAGCAGCCGATGGAGGATATTTCGTGAGCGGTTTTCTTCGGGAACTTGCCTGGCAAGCAAGAATTCCTTTACATAGATGGCATTGGCATTTGAAGTCTTTCGGTAAAGACTGGATTTTGGCAAGGGCGACCTGTATGGGTATGGATGTTTTCAGGCTGTTCGATGCCAGAGAGCCTTTGCTCAATGTGCAAAAGGGGAAGATTGATTATCTCGTGGACGTCGCGGCGGACCGCAGGCTCAGGGCCAGAACAGCGAACGTGGCGCCTTTCATGGAACGCAGGGATGTTACGCCGATGATTGCCCAGCAAGAATCGTTGTTTTGGCTGACGCCTCGCCCGCCGGTGATGCTTTATATGGACTCATTTGCCGAACTTACCGATCAGTTATTTGTTCATCGACAATCCAATTGGCGTTTTTGCTGTAATTATTCTGATTTGCGGCACGACGATAGGTTTGAAAAAAGCTTTGAGACGAGAGGGCTGTTGCCGATAGAGGATTTGCTTTTATATTATCGCCGTTTTTTCACGTTTGTCCGAAGATACTATGGTGATATTCCGATAATTTTTATGCATTTTCCAATAAAACTTGATAAAAGACAAAAGTTTCGAATTCGTTACAAGGCTATTTTGGAGGCGATTGAACGCGTAGCTGTAGAGTTTCCACCTTTCCATTCTTTAACGGTAGATCATTCAATTATCGATTGGCTTGAAGAAAGCTCTTCAGATTTGGGAGATTTTCCTTATCATTATAATGATCGCGTTTATGAGGCGTTTGCCGAGATGGTGC
>CAZTKW010000184.1:0-6722 GCA_964614315.1 uncultured Pirellulales bacterium | reverse complement strand
CAATTTCTTCGTCACTCCTCCTCGAAGTGTTAGGTTCTAACACTCCTTCGTCGTCGTTCCTTGAACTTAACCCATTCTCTCGCTTCTAAACTTGACTCTGGTTCGAATCCTGCTCCCTTTATCCCATTATAGCAAGAATATAAAAAAAATAATACCCGAGATTAAATAATTTAATGTCGGGTATTAAGAGTTACGAAGTTAATTACATACTGATTATTTCTAAAACGGAGCAATCTCTCTCCAATGAGGAAGAGGCAAAGTTGGAGCTGCTGCTCCCAATGTAAAGGTGGCTTCATGCGGACAAGTTCCTGCGTCGTCTGTTACCTCAAGTCTTACCTTGATATTTTGTCCCGAACTATAACCATTTGCTTCGGTATATGTATAATTGGTATTTCCTTCTGTGTTATCGTCAACACTAAAGGGCGGGTAATTAAAATCCCATTTATAAGAAGAAAGCAAGCCATAAGGGTTATTCTTACAAAGGTACGATTCAGTAGCTGTATAACAAATTGAATTATCAATGAAATCAACCGATTGATCAAGTTGAGGGTTTGCCGGTTGGGGTGTAAAACTGCACTTGGGTTTAGGATGGACGGGAGTAGAAAAGCTCGGACCATATTCCCAGTCAGACCAACTTGTATCACTGTCGCCAACTGCTACCGCTTTAACTCTTACTCGCCAGTAATAAGTATCATTATATCCTAAATCACGGTCAGTGGTCTGAGTTGTAGGGTCCTGGAGTACATAAACCCCATCAGTATCGTCGTTGGGCGAAGTGGTGATACCAAGACAACTTACCTGATTACAATTAATATCTACCACCAAATTATTAGTGAAACCGGGCTCAGTTTGCTGGGTTGATACTTGAAGATCATATTCAGCTTGTTCATCGTCCTCATTATCCTCATATGTCCATTCAAAACCAACTTGCGGGGTGGGGGTATTATTACAATAATCTTCATATTTCTTCGTGGATCCCGGGTCAACATAGGCAGGATCATTTACCGACGTTAAACTAAGATCAGTCATTACTTTGTAATCTGAGGTTGCACAAATATTAGCTCCACCGTTTCCCCCTTCTGCGCAATTAAAACTAATCCAGCCGATTACTGCTTCTTCACTACTATCATCACCTCCCCAAGCCCAATTGTGGAATTCAGCCGGGCTAACACTTGAATCTAACCATACCCCATAATTAGTGTCTCTTAATCTTATCCAGCCATCCCAGCCGCCGGAATTAGCGCCAGCTTCCGGAGCAGCCAAAGCTCTTGCCCAGCCAGAAACTTCACCAGTAAGCAAATCAATACTCGCTTCACAAGTTCCGCTTGGACAACCACCAAGATCTGCACTATTAAAAGTAACCCAGCCGATGTTTTCTGACCAGGCGTAACCAACCATTGTTCCCGCTGTTTTCCCAGAACAAATTGGACGAGAATCACCGTCCTCACAAATATCCACTCCGTAATCACCTTCTGCCATCGTGTCTTTACAACTAAAACTAATCCAGCCAACATTCTCTGACCAAGCATAGCCCCAGACATTGTGTTGGACACATGGTAGAAACACCGATTTACTTCTTTTCTCTATATGAAAATACCTGTTAGACCCATCTCTTCCATACCCTGCCAAATAAATATAGTCATTGTCTACTACTAGATCGTATATTAGGTCCCCGCCAGAATCTATATCAACGCTGAGTGTCCACCCTTCTTCTCCATCAGACTTTCTGCGTTTTTCTATATACCATTCACCAATAGACCAACCTCCTATATAAAGATAATTTTCATCAACATCCACGGCCTCTCCATCTTCAATGCCTACAGTTGGGTTTATTCTCTGAGACCATTCTAAACCCCCGTCTGATTTTCTGCGTTTATCCAAGAATATTTCTCTATCTCCACCAGCCGACTGCTCAGAACCTATAAGATAAATGTAGGTTCCGTCTATAGCTATATCCCTAAGGACATCGATATAAGCATCGTGGTTCATTGCCTGTTCCCATTCTTCTCCTCCATCTGATTTTCTAAGCTTGATTGTATACCATTGAAAATCTTGGTTTGGCGGTCCTACTACACACCCTTGCCCTCCAACATATATATAATCTCCATCTTCAACTACCGCCTCAGCGCTGTCTTTATTACAATTAGCAGAAGAAGAATAGTTTTTCTCTATTGACCATTCTACCCCTAAATCTGATTTTCTTCTCTTTTCAATAAGCCACTTTTCGTCATCAGCAAGATCACCAAGATTTATTTCGCCCACAACATAAATAAAAGAGCTGTCCTCAATAACATCATTAGCATTGTCACGAAGGGCAGTATAATTATTCACCACAGTTGCCTCTACAAACCCGTCTGATTTTCTACGTTTTTCTATGCGCCATTTAGTACCTCCTGCCCCCTCATCAATTCCTACGGTATATAGATAATTATTATCTGCTACTATGGATTCTGGCTGGTCGTTTTCGCCCGGAGCATAATCTACTGCTAAAGACCACTCTACTCCTCCATCAGACTTTCTGCGTTTTTCTACGCGCCACAGACTATCACCAAATACATCTTCTTCACCAGCAATATAGATATAATCATTATCCGAGGTTATGGCCCTAGCCATATCAGATCCTGCAGAATAATCAGCGTCTTGTTCCCAAATCAAAGTATTCGCTGACACCTCAGATGACAGGATTAAACCAACGACTAAATAAAAACAAAAAAAGATTAATGATATTAAAATTCTCTTTTTCATATTTTTTATTATTTATAAATTATTATTTATAGATTTATACTACATAAGTTCCGTTTTCCCATTTTATTCCACTGTCTTTAGTTGTTTTTGGTTGTTTAAGGACTACATACGCAACAGCTACCATATCTATTACTACACCCCCAAATATCGACAAGAGCATTAGCGCTACAACTTCCGGTATCAGATGTAACACTACAGGGAGCTTTTACTCTGGAAATTACGGTGCCGCCAGCACAGCTACACCATAATTGGCCGAAACCCAAACAAGCAGGGTCAGCGTTAACGCACACGGCAGAAGTAGTTACAGCCGGTCCTATTGGTCCCTCGGGACCTTGAGGACCCTGAGGTCCTTGAGGTCCTTGAGGACCCTGAGGTCCTTCTAAATCATCCCAAGAACCATTTTTACAAACATATACCACATCAACATCACTATCATAGTAAATCGAACCTTCATGATTTGTATCACAAGTTGAAGTGGACCGAGGTACCAATCTAATGGCGCCATCAACTGTGAGTTTATTATTGGGACTATTTGTACCAACACCAACATTTTCAGTGTTGTTATTGTAGATATCGTTTCCAGATGCTGTCCAGTGGCCACCACCAGTTCCTCCACTTATTGTACTCAAACAGACTCCTCCTCCTGCGTCAGTACAGATATCTCCGGTGGCGTGGATCTGACCACCTACAACATCTAATTTCTGAGAAGGGCTCGTCGTTCCGATGCCGACGTTGCCGTTAGGAAAAGAAACATAGTTAATTATCATTCCCGAACGGTCAACTTTCATAATGTCTGTTGCTATTGTCCCTAGGTCATTGACCGCTCTTAACCCCCAAGCGCCCGGCTCACTGCCACTCATAACAGCATCGTAGATTTTTTCATTTAATGGATTATTACCACGTTTCCATCTAATAACGGGGGAATAGCCCAGACCGCTACCCTCTGCTTCAACCGTTAATATGGCATTGTTAGCCCCTGAACGAAAAAGATGCAAATCGGTTCCCGGGTTCGTCGTTCCGATGCCGACGTTGCCACCAGTCACTGCAAGATGAGTATCAACGTCTGTCTCAAAAACGCCATGAACACCTAAATTTCCCGATTTATACTGCATCTCTCCGCCTACATTTATTGGAGCAAAAACATTGCCTCCGGGAGGAGTTTCCGTAGGTTCTGTCCAAACAGCATAAGCGTAAAAACCCAAAGCAAAGCAGACGACCAAAACGCTGAAAACTAAAGAAACTATTTTGGGTGAAATTTGTTTTTTCATATTTTTTTTAAAAATAGCTTAAGAATATCAAAATAACTTTTTAACATTCTCTTGCTATACATTAAAACTGTTATTTTATTAATTATTTTGTTATTTAAAATTTTGCTTACGAAATTGTTCTAATTCTTTTATTTGATTCTGAATCTCTTCTTTGCTTAAGGGCTCTAATTTACTTCTCTCCTCTTCCAGTTCCTTTATCTGTTTTTTAATTTTTATCTCTTTTATTAGCTTCGCATATAGCTCTTCGTTTCCATTTGTTTCTTTCGTTTCCGTCTTTGACGAATACCAAAAATAGCCAACGCAAACAAGGATGGCTATTATAATAACTATGCTTAGATATAAAAGAGATTTTTTATCTGGTTTTTTGAATATTATCATATAAATACTTTACTGTTCTTATTTTAGCATTTTAAAATATACTAATAAAGAAGTTTTCCACAGTTTGCCCGAGGCCCGTCCTCTGGCAAATTTATTTATCTATTTATTAAGGTTTCTTTGAGAAACAGTAGTTTGGATCTTTACCCTCGGGGCTGAATAAAAATGCGCATTTCTGCCTTCAATATCTAAAAAAATAGTTACCCTCGGCTGTTTCCCCATTTCATCGCCGGAAACATAAATATTAAAATTATTCACTATTAAATCAGCTGAAGTCAATTCATAGGGAGGGTTTCCGTCATCTTTATCTATTTTTAATTGTTCGCTATCTAGATAAAATTCCCAGCATTCATTGTTGTTAGCATTTAAAAATTTTATCCCATCCCCTGAATGAGTAATTTCATAGTTTGCGCCAGCAATTATACAAATACCAGCAGTATCTTTTTTTGCCATTCTTAAAGAACGGCTCATATATTCCATAGCGTAACTGGTTTGGTCTAAAAGCCGTTGATAAAGCAGGCCATGCCTTTGGAGTTGAACGGCTGAAGCAAAAAGACCGATGCTGACCGCAACTATTATAGAAAAAATAGTTACCGCAACCAGCATTTCCGCCAAAGTGAATCCTTTATTATTTTTGTTTAGAAATTTCGCCATTGGAAATTAGGAAAAAATTAAAAATTTTCTACTGGTACCACCTATATAAAACCTCCTGAACAGTAATCGGACCCTTATTATTGCCTTTATAGTTCCACCATACGCTAACAGAAACAGTTAATCTCTCTCCATTCGGCGTAATTGTGATTTTTCTCGTAAAAGGCGTTTTATAACTGCCGTGATAGCAATAAAAATCATGAAATATCTTTAAATAATCAGTTGAAACAAAGGAATTGCAATTATAATGCGGGAAATCACTACAATCCTCGCCCACACCACTGCCCTTAAAACTACTTGTAGTATAATCAGCCTCCCAATTCTCAGTTCCTACGCCAGTTAAATCATTATTCCAAACTTCGCCTTGAACCCAATTTGCATCCCTTATATTCCTGACAATCTCAACGCCTTCCTGGGCAAGGTAAGCAGAAGTAAACCGGAGAGATGATTGATAAGTATAAGAAATGACTTTCTGGATAACAGTATAAGCGCCTAATACCCCCACCAAAATCACAAAAATGGCAAACATAACTTCCAATATAGTAAACCCTCTTTTCATTTCAACATTTAAACATTTTAACATATTAACATTTCAACAAACGAATAATATCTTTAAACGCTTGTATTTTTAGATGTTTAGATGATATTTATTCAACAGTAATTAAACCGGCTTTATTTACAGTTATGGTTTTAGTTTTTGTGGGATCATTTTTAACCCTCAATCTAATAGATATACTTGAAACATTAACAACCATAGTAGGAGGAACTCCCCAAAAAGTAACAATTGGGTCTGGCGAACTAAAAGTTATATAAATTTTCTGTATGCCTGTATAACCAGGAATATAGAGAGAATCAATTTCAACTGAATTAAGATCTGCGAGCAATAAAATCATATCTTCGTCCTGTCCAGGTTCGTATCTATAACTGCCATTACAATCGGCAAATAAAACATATACACCTCCCGCAGCTGTTTTTAATTCTATGCTAAACCCATATTCATAGTCGTCGGGATGTTTTTCCGTTCCATCCTCATTAAAACAATCCTCAGCCAATGTATTCGCCATTGCCATTTCCTGCGCCCTTCTTATATCCTGGGCTAATTCGGTTGCTGCCCGCTGGAGAGCAAGGTCTTTTTGAAACGATTGATAATTAGGAATTATCATCAACGACAAAATAACGATAATACTTACTACCACCATTAGTTCAATCAAAGTAAATCCTTTACTCATTTTAACATTTAAATATTTAAACATTTTAACATTGGCAAGACATTGATATTTAAATTTCAATCTTTAAATTATGAGTAAATTCAAGTACCATTGAACTATTTTTTCTCCCGCGAATAAAGCGATAAAAGTTCCTGTTACTAAAAATGGGCCGAAAGGAACTTCGCTCTTAAGGGTTTTTCTTTTAGCTAAAATCAATCCTACTCCTATTATAGCACCGATAAGAAAAGCAAAAAACAGAGCAACTAAAATTTTAGGGAAACCGAGGAATAAACCCATAAAAAAGGCTAATTTAACATCGCCAAGCCCCATTCCCCTGCCTCGGGAAATAAGAACAATGGCTAAAAAGAATAAAGAAGCGCCGAAAGCGGCTCCTAAAGAATTTATCAATCCTTTAAAATCCCCAAATCCCAATGACCAATGACCAATCAAATCCCAAGCCCTAAATCCTAAAACT
>CAZTKW010000183.1:0-6723 GCA_964614315.1 uncultured Pirellulales bacterium | reverse complement strand
GTACCCCATAAAAACCGAAAAAAAAGCCCCTTTGGCCCTGTTTTTTTCATTCAGAGAGCGGTTTTAGACCTTTTCCTACAACGAAATATAGTCTCTGGCTACGGCATAAACAGCTTTTTCTTATTGCTTTCTGAACACTGTGGTGTTAGAATCTATGAATCGTGGAGGAATTTCCACCTTCAGGGCTGGGACCAAACGCGTTATCCTCCTCCTTTCCTCCTGTATACGCGCCCAGCCCAAGGTTTTTTATCCAGAAGAATGGTTTTAATAATCCTTGTATCTTTGTTTGTAAGTGATATAATTTGTGGCTGGCAGAGTAAGTCAACACCTGCCGCATTAAGGGATTTTTCAAATGTAAGTTACTTATTTTGAGAGGAGAGAAAAATGAAGAAAATCCATCTCATTACAATTGCGTTTGTAGCGTTTGTGCTTGTCTGCTATAGTTCGTTTGTCGAAGGTTTTGACGGTCTTGAATCTACTACACTTTCGCCAGTGGAGGATTCGCTGGGAGAATGGGGTTTGAAAATCGTTGTGCTGGACGTCGGACAGGCGGATGCTATCCTTGTGATGACGCCCAATGGCGATGTTTGCCTTATAGATTCAGGCAAATACAAAAGTGACGGCAATAAAATAGCCGATTTCCTCAGTTCGAAAACTCTTAACGGAATCGGTAATATCAAAGTAATCGACATTCTTTATACAACACATTATGACCTTGACCATATAGGAGGTCTCCCCCAGCTCGTCGAGCGGGGAATCAGGGTTCGCAAGGCTTTTGACCAGGGGCTTTCAAAGAAACGACACGGCAAAAGCAAGTACGCTCAGTATGTAAAGGCAGTGGGTGATATAAACGACAATATGGTTCAGGATGACAACGAGCCCAACTTCGTCCGGCACAAAATACACTACGGAAATACCGAATACCTTGGTCTCGAAGACCAGGTGGAAATACAATGTGTTTCCGTGCGGGGAGATACAAAAGGAACCAACCATGATATCGATCTTGATCCAACCAATGTAAATATTGATGAAAATCCCGGCAGTATCGCTTTGCTGATTAAGCTTGGGGAGTTTGAGTTTTATACGGCCGGTGACCAGAGTGATAACGACTGGAAACAAGAGCCTGCGGTTGAAGAAATGGTTCTCAATTCCGGGGCAATAGCTGATGGTAACGATATAGATGTTATCAAGGTAAATCATCATGGCTCCGATACGAGTACAAGCAGTAATCTTGTAAGGCAAATGGATCCGGAAGTGGCTATTGTTTCGTCAAAACGAACTGACGACCATATTCCCAAGAAAATAGTTCTGAAACAGTTTCAGGATAATGATTGTTATGTCCTGATAACCGGCGATGTGGTAGACCCCGATACACAGGACTATTACGATGCGATAACCCCTCTGGATAATGGTTTCGTGGCACTGGAGAGCGCGGTATTCAATAATCAGGGCAATGTGACAGTTCTGGTGTCCGGTGATGGAAGTAAATATACGATAATCTCTGACTCGTTTGCCAGGACTTTTAGTGCCGTAGATGCTCAAAATGTTCACCAGCAGTGAAAGCTATAAAAAATCTTGGGCTTTCAGGGCAATAAGATATAATTTGCTCGTCAATCTTTCAGGGCTGGGTGTATCACGCTTTCACCTCTCACTATGTGGCCCAGCCCTGTTTTTTTGGTTTGTTTGTTGCGCTGTATAATTCGGCTTAACAAAAGAAGGGTAAAGATATGGTAAGCCTTAATCCCGTTGACACAAATATAATCAAACTTACACCGGATGAACAGCTGATACTTATACAGCACTGCAGTCACATTGATGACGACATCCACCAGGAACTCTTTTCCGCACATGACGGCATATTGACATTGACTGCCCGGCAATGTAGTGATTTGCGCCACGTAATATCAATAGAACTCAACAGAACCAGCAATCCCAAAACTGCTGACGCTTTAGGCAGCGTTTACAACAAGCTCTGCACTAATCCAGTCATGCGCAAAATTGGCGAGAAATTCAATAAATTGAGCTTTGAAGATATAGAGCAGGTACAAAAAGCTGCTGACAAAATCATGCTGGAGCACAACAACACACCTGACCCTGCTCTTGGCGGTTTAACACCGATACAAACCCATCATCTACTTTATACCGAATGGAACACATCAGATTGCCCAATGAAACTTAACCAAGCTATCACTTTTGAGGATGTAAAAGATGCCCCTCTTTATCACAATGTCAGGGCATTACTTGAAGAACTTTTACAGTTAAAAGACAAGCCAACTGCAACAGCTAAGGGTAATCTCAGCCGAAAAGTAGTCCAGGGAGCCTTGAAAACTTTCAGGATTGATAACTATTTTGTCAAAACAATAACAGAAACCAGCAAAACCCTTAATGAGCAAGACATTTCATCCATCTGGACAACACGGGTAATATGCCAGCTGGCCGGCCTGATACGAAAGCAAAAGAATAAATTTCTCGTCACAAAAAAAGGCCAGGAGCTTTTAGCCCTGGAAAATGCAGGCAAACTCTATCATCTGCTGTTTTTAACATACACACGAAAGTTCAATATCGGTTTTCACGACCGCCTGCCAGACCTCGATGAATTGCAATTCACAATAGCCTATACTCTTTATCATCTTAACCGCCTGGCCAAAGACGAAGTGGATTTTGACAAAATATACCGCAAGATTGTTCTGCCCTCGATACTAAAAGAGTTTGACCGCAACAGCACAGAGTTTATGCGTACAAGCTGGATAATCAGATATCGTATCATAGAACCGCTTGAATTTGCCGGGCTTTTAGACTGCACGCGAGAGAAGGTTAAATTCCTTACTGAAATAGTGTCGCTGAAAACAAGCAAGTTTCTCAGGAAATTCATTCGGTTTCAGTTGTAATTTACTCACTCTTTATTTTCAATATGGAAGATTATTCATCCATCCCCCGATGGCTCACAGCATCCTCATCAACCCAGTCCTCTTCCTCCCAGTTCATACCTTTACGGCCCGGCACCTTCCGGGTCGGCCCAGTTTTATAAAACGAACAAGACTTAGGACCATAACAAAATGTCTCGAACCGATACTTCTTTTTCCCAGGATTCCACTGGTCAATAATCATCTCCACAGCCATCCTGCAGCCCCATATACAACTCTGACATTTAGCCTCATAAGTACGTACATCAAGCCGCCTATGACCTCTCTGTCGATATGTAGTCAAATCTGGTGGCACTCCAAACCATGGAGGAGGCTCCACTTGTTCTTCTCCTGCACGTTCCAGAAGCTTAAGATTACTGACCTTATAAAACTCAACCGTCTCTGTACGACTATCCTGAACTGGCAAACACTGTCCAGATACAACGTCGCCAACGCGAAACTCATGCTTTGCTTGAGCACCTTTTCCAATGCCAACAAGGAATTCCCGCTCCTGCCCTTCAATCAATCCTTTAACTCGTAGTACATAGCCGAGATAACTATGGTTTCGCTGGTCAAATGACCTCAACAATCTTATCCGTGGCTGTACAGAAAGAATCTTACCTTCCCAACACAGCTTCTCTAATTCGTTATCTTTTGCTAATCTCATTTATCTCAAAACCTGTAACCCTGTTTGACCCAATAATGCCAGTCCTCAACCGCTTGTATTGTTTTACGGCCAACCTTGAAAGGCCGCAATTGTGAGAGTGGAACTGCTAAACCTTCTTTTCCCCATCTGATAATAACAAACATCTCATGCTCACATACATCTTCCCCGGCCATCCTGATCACTTCAACTTCGTCTTTTACCTGCAACGGTGAAATAGCTCTCTTGGCAATACAAGCCGCTGTAAAGGGAAACTGAAGATTCTCCTCAAGATAGTAATACCAGCCGAGTGATTTTTCAATTTCATCATAAGCATCGACCACAATCTCCATTATTATACGCTCCTCCCGCTCCGGATCTTCCTTGACTTTCCCCATAACAACATTCTCCTAATTCACGGCAAAAAACTTTACCTTGCTCTTTGAGATTTTCTTGAACGTCTTCTACGTTTACGGCGCAAGTCCGACAACCTACCTCTTATCCGTCTCTTCTTCCCTGATTCTTTCTCGGCAATATTGGTAAATTTTACCAGCGGAATTGGGGTATCATCTTCGCCGAGAGGAATATCTGATTTTTCTTCAGGCACGGCATCGAGATCAACTATTCCCGGAACGGCAAACTCAAATTTCCTGCTGCCGGGATAGCCTGCTGCCGCACTTTCAGCAAAAGCTTCATGGTCAAGTACTACCACAGGACAGTTGCTGCAAAAATAGCCGCTATCATTACCCACTATAAACGGCTGAAAATCACCAGGCTTTCGCACTAACAAAAGATAGCTGTGACTTTCATTTTCCAGTTTGCTGTTGCACTGAGGACAAAAATCTTTGCCTCCTATCTCTGTAGACCAGAACATCTTTCTGGGAACTGAGGCATCAAACTTTTTCATAAAAACCTCCTGGTTCTTACCTGCGCACAATTCGTTTCTTTATTTTGCCTCTCCTGCGTTTCAACACCAGCTTTTTGTCAATTCTTTCACGAAACATCCTGTAATGAGTCTTGATTCTTTCAACATACGCACTATCCTTGAGAAGTACTTCCTTCACCATATCCAGAATTGCCGGCGCCAATTCCGACTGGGGACTGCCTATATTAAGCACAGGCCCCTGCAATTGTCTTATTGTTTCAGGATCATCATCTCTCATCCATTTTTTATAGAAGCTTTTGTTTTCCCAGCCATAAGCAATGACTGCCAGCGGCTCTTTTCTCGACGGTGAGACCACATAAAAAAACACCCGCCGACAATCGCATTTGCGCTCATTACAGTACATCTCAAGAAAACCATACTCACCTGCAGGAAGTTCTGTAGCTGATTCCTCCATTACCGTAATACTGCGCGTTTCACGCTCGGCTATTTCAGGGAAATGTTCATGAAGAAAAACGTAAGGCATTATCCACTCCTTAATACAGCACTATCCCTTAATCCCACGGCAACTGCGGAAGCCTATTCAAAGCAGTAACAAATCTGTCAAGGTCAAATTCCTCTTTGTTCTTCATAACATCAAAGATTTCCGATGTAACTACACAAGCAATAAGCTCTTTGGCAGCCCCTTCTGGGTAACCTTCTGCCATCAAACGCTCTAAAGTAAAGCGGGTTTCGGGAGGATCATTTGCCCGAAGCTGGTTATCGACTACTTCCAGAATTATTGCCTTCAAACGGGGATTTGTCCTCATATTACTTACCTTTATGAATGATGCATGCTCATCTACTCTTGGTTTTATCCCAAAACGTTCCTTCCCATCCCCTGATATATCCACCATCACCACAAAAAGGACACCCCCACTTTATGGCTGATGGGTCTTCTTCAGCAAAAAACGCAATAATATTTCCTTCACACTGCTTATGACCAGGACGTTTGCGACAATTAATTGGCGTCTCCTTATCAGTCTCATGATCGTTTCGTAAGGTAACCGCTGCGACAATAGAGCCAAGATAATCCCTTAACCTTGCTGCTTCAGCAGGCAGCTCAATAATACTCAAATCCTGCCCCAAATAATGTCTCAAATCAGCTATCAGCATATCACTCATTACTCCTACCATTAACAGTCAAATGCATCCCCAAATTTTACCATCATCAGCCCACAAATCAATCCCTATGTTGTCACTTCCTCTTTCGCTTAAACCATGCAAACCCTGAAGGCGTCCAATATCCCCGTTTTCGCTGTCTGTGTTTTTGATGCTTTCTTTTAGGAAGATCTCCCTTAACCTTGGCAATAGCTTCCTCAATCTCCTTTTTCCAGACCTCCTGCATAAGCAACGAAAACACAAGCCCTCTGCCAACATCCATTGTTTCTGAGCGTTCTGCAATCATCTTAATCACAACTAAAACAGTTCTCTAAAACTTAAGAGCTGTCTTAACTGCCTTATTTATCATAATCCTTATAGTCATGGTATTGCTCAGGATAATTACACCTTACACAGTTCCTGTTCGTAATATCCCCATCATGCCTTTTTACAATCTCCTCGCCTACAAACACTATCGTATCCATCACATCTGCAAAAGACACCCTACTGCCGCATTTCTTACATCTTCCATCCTTATCAAATGCCTGCCCTTTAACCACATCATCAGGTGTTGCCTCTTCCTACAAGATATGCAGTGCTCGAAAAATCTTTGCTGGCGTATGAGAATCTCTGTCCAGATGTTCTTCAAAAATCTTCATAGCCTCTTGCTTGTTCATCTCCATCCTCTGTTCCAGCCATTCATTCAGTGCCACAGCCTGCTGGTGGTGCTCCTGAAGGTTCTGTACATCATTCAGGTGTATTTCATTAGCATCCTGAATCAAATGTAAATCCTCCTGTGCTAAAAACTGGGTCTTCTCAACTTTTTCAATAATTACATTGTGTCTTTCTATAAGCTCTCGATTCATCTGCTTGTTGGCTGAATCAAGGTCACTGTCTAATGCAGCGGTCATAACTTCATTGTCATCCTCCAGCACAAACACAATCTGCTCTTTTATTTTCTTATTCGTTTTAATCACCTCCAAACAAATTAAAAAGCGGCTCTTCATACTCAAAGAGCCGCTTTTAAGAAAACAATTGCTGTGAATTCAAATCTTTCCATTCGAGCAAGACCACTATTTCACCTTTACGAGCCAAATCAGGCAAAGTCAACTATCCCGTGTTGGGATAGTTTAGGTTAAAGTGGTAAAAGAATA
>CAZTKW010000182.1:6083-6725 GCA_964614315.1 uncultured Pirellulales bacterium | reverse complement strand
CCAGACTATGGTAACCACCACCGGCAATGGCAACAAAGTCATTTCCCGCGGGGACGTCGCACTGGCCATATGTATTGTTTCCCCAGGCCACCAGTGAACCATCCGACCTGAGAGCCAGACTGTGGTAGCCGCCACCGGCAACGGCAACAAAGTCTTTACCTGAAGGCGCATCACACTGGCCATAGCAGTTATCGCCCCAGGCTACAATCTCTCCCCCGAAGGCTGACTCGCACAACCAGGGAGCAGTTACAAGCAAAAACGCAGTCGTCAAAATAAAAACCGGCCACTTTTTCATTTTACTCTCCTCCTGAAAAAAACTCATCAATGTTGCAACACCATCACCCGCACCAATATCTCTGGTAAAGATTACCCAAAGTCAGATATAAAGAATTGTATCTGTCTCCTCCTTTCCATGCCTTTAAAAACGGCCAGAGGCAATACTATTCTTATTGTACACTTTGCATTTTTTAAATCAAGCAAAAAGAGGCTCTAAAGGCCCAAAAGGATACAAAATAAGTAGCTTAAAATGCGTTTTTTTGGTGTAAAAACCGGCATACGATGGTTTGGAAACAAAAAAACAGCCATTTGAGAAGACCAGCGAAAAAAAATAAAAAGTCAAGACAAACAAAAAAGATTTGGTAC
>CAZTKW010000182.1:0-6073 GCA_964614315.1 uncultured Pirellulales bacterium | reverse complement strand
TGGCAAAATAGACGATAAAACTGATATGATATTTTATTGACAATGGTTTATGGTATAGCTATCTGTCATAAATTAGGAACCCGGCTTTACTCTTGATATGCTGGTTCAAGCATTAAACAGTTAGTAAATCTATATAGAGTGCTTATGGGTAAGACAGAAAGAGAAAAACAGCCCCTGCCAAAGTGGCGCCGTATACTGCTGGGGCTGGTGCTGATGGCTATGGTGTCGCTTGCTGCTTTTATGCTTGTAGGCTACTTTATAGAAAGACAGTTAGGCCAAGAGATTGTTAAAATCAGCCGGGCAGGAGAACCGGTTACATTTAATGACTTGCAGCCTGTCCCCGTGCTCGGCGCCATAGGCAATGATGCGGCTGTTTACTATGTTGAGGTGTTGAGCAGCATACCACCCGGTGACGTCGAAAATCTGAGGCGTATTCGCATTTTCTACCATAAGAATATAGTTTCTCTGCCGCCAAACCAGTTTCCGGGCGATACGCGTGAAAAAGTCGCTCAGAATCTGGCAGGTCTTAAACCGATGCTGGAAAAACTCGACAAAAGCGCGGACATGCCTTTATCCAGCTTCGACATCGGTATCGAGCAGGGGATGGAGATTTGCCAGGCTCGTTTGCGTTCGGTGCGCGCAGCAGTTTTTTTGTTATCGCTGAGGACATTGGAGTCTATCCTGAGCGGCGACGGAGACGCCGCAGCAAACTCGATAATAAGCTCATTGAAAATGATGCGTATATTCGACTTTAGCCCGACTATGACCGTATATACAGCCAAGATACTATTTGTAGCCCAATTGTGCCAAGATATTCACATACTGCTGGTGTATAGTCGACCTTCGGATAACTTGCTGTTAAAACTGCAGAAAGTGCTTTCGGAAACAATCGGCCCTGATGCCCTGGAAAGAATGTTTTATGCCGAACGGGTTTACCAGATAGAGTTGGGCAGGAACCTTATACCAGGGAAAATTAGTTCGCGTTTACTGCAGGAAAACGTTCCTGATTTGCCTGAACGGCTTTCTTTGCCGAGAAACCGTTGGGGCAGGCTGCGTCTGCGACAATTAGCTACCGCTTTTCTTCGAGATATGGCTTGGTTAATAATCTCTGTGCGGAATCCCTGGCCCGAGCCTTTGGATACAATAACCGCCAATGTAACTGCATCGGAGGAAAAAGCCAACAACCTGCTCACAAATTCGGCAACCTCTATTAGCATTACCGCTGAAACCTATGCTTTCGTGCGGTGTACTACTCTGGCTATTGCTATCGAACGATATCGCCGCGCACAAGGTCAATTACCCGACTCTTTAGATAATATCGTTCCGACCTACATCGATTCGGTGCCGCTGGACCCATTTACAGGCAATAAGCTGTTGTACAATTATGATAAAGAAGGTTACACAGTTTACAGTGCTGGTATTAATCGGAAAGATGACGGGGGTTCGGTGATGCGCAAGCCCGACCAGCCGGTTCGGCTGGACCACGGAATTCGCATCCAGTTTGGCCAGTCACAATAGCCTGCAATAAACAATGTCTTTATTTTTTTTCTTTTCGATTTTCTCAATACATTTGTAACAACTTCCGGCAGAAATAAAAGCAGGAAAAAACTGATAAAAACAATCTGTCGGGTTTGTTGAAAGATTACCACTTGACGGGGACGGGAAAGCGTTTATGATTTTCTCGTCAGAAAAGCTCGAGATGATGGTGCTATTACCGGGACAATAGATGGGATGATATGTCTAACAATTCAATAATTCGAGCGGCTTTTTTGGGTAAGACCTTCTGGCTGTGCATATTGTATATCCTTGCTTACGGCAGCGGCGCTGCCTGGCGTCCCTTATTTTACGTGTACTTAAAAGACACGGGTCTGGCTGGCATACAAATCGGTTTAATCGCAAGTATCATCCCTGCTGTAATGCTGGTTACCCAGCCACTCTGGGGAATAGGGGCCGACCGCTGGGGCCGGCATAGATGCCTGATGCTGGCGATGTTTTTGTCCTCGGTGTTATTAAGCGGTTTCTTATTGAATGCGGGTTTTTGGTTCCTTTTTTGCTGGACAATTCTTGTGGCATTATTTTCAAACCCCGTTCCGCCAATAATCGACAGTCTGGCTCTGGACCACCTCGATGTGAAACCGAAGTTATCTTACGGCCATTTTCGGATTTGGGGCGCTGTTGGCTGGGGTGTTATAGCTACTTTAATGAGTTTTGTTGTAAGCAGAGGAAATATGGGCGTGATATTTCCTGCGGCGGGAATTTTAATGTTTGTGGGTTGGCTGGCAGCTTTTAGGTTAAAACGTCCGGAAGGGAAACATTCGGTCTTTGAGGTCAACTGGAAGAATTTGGTTCCGGTGCTGCATAACCGGCGGCTCATAATTTTTCTTATCGCAGTTGTGTTTTTGTCAATTGCAATAGCATCAACATGGACGTTCTACGCCGTCTATCTTGATGATATGGGAGCATCACGTAAGCTGATTACTCTGGCGTTCGGCATACAGGGTTTTAGTGAATTGCCGTTTTACCTGATTGCGGGTGCTATTATAAAACGGTTCGGAACGGCCAGGACGCTGCTTTTTACATTTTTTGCAACATCTGTTCGGCTGTTTCTGTATTCAGTTGCTCCAACTGCAGCGATGGCGGTCTCTATCGAAGTTATGCATGGGCTGACATGGACATTGTTTCTTGTCACATCCGTAGAGTATGTCAACAAACTTGTTGAACCGAAGTGGCGGGCAACAGGACAATCTTTGTTCTGGGCGGCTTATTTCGGGGCTGGAATGATTATGGGCAGCCTCTGGGTGGGTTTTCTTTATGACCGAATGCCGCTGAAGAGCGTTTTTGCTTTGAATGGATGTCTTGTGCTTTTAGTTTTTTTGTCAGGACTGGCGGTCTTTCGCACTAATGTTAAGAGAGCAAAACCGTAGCTTTGGTATAAAACAAATTACAGCCTGAAGCAGTGGATAGGACTTATGAGCAGAGGCCGAATAGGGGAAAGGTTTCGATTCGAAAGTATCAGACCTTTGCGGGGACGGGTTTAGATTTTGCAGGTATTGCTTTTATAACAGCCTTTATTCTATCAGTGGTGGCCTGTGTCTTCAGGCGCAGGCTGGTCGTGGATGCAGAGCCTAAAGAACGCAGCTTTTCGTATCTGTTGGCAATTAAAGTATCGATATTTGTTCGTTTCAGCAGCGCCAGTGTTCTGACAATGTATCTTTCAACATTGTAAACCGTGTCGTGGATGTTGCGATGTGCGCCGCCGAGGGGCTCGGCGATAACTTCATCAATGAGTTTTAACTTTTGCAAATCTCTGCTGGTTAATTTGAGTGCTTCTGCAGCATCGGGTGCCTGTGAGCCGTCGCGCCATAAAATTGCGGCACAGCCTTCCGGTGATATTACGGAATAATATGCGAACTCAAGCATTGCCAGTCTGTCGCCGACGCCAATACCCAAAGCGCCTCCGGAACCACCTTCACCGATAACGATACAGATTATCGGCACTCTCAGGCGCGACATCTCGAACAGGTTTACAGCGATGGCCTGTGCCTGTCCGCGTTCTTCTGCGCCGATGCCCGGATAGGCTCCGGGAGTGTCAATGAGTGTGACAATGGGGATGTTGTACTTCTGGGCAAATTTCATTTTCACAAGAGCTTTGCGGTAGCCTTCGGGATTGGGACAGCCGAAATTGCAGGTAATTTTTTCCTTTGTTGTCCTGCCCTTGTTCTGGCCGACAATGAGGACTTTCTCTCTGCCGATTTGTCCCAGTCCCGTCACAATCGCGCGGTCATCACCGAAACACCTGTCGCCGTGCAACTCGTGGAAGTCCTTTACCATCAGGTTAAGGTAGTCGGTGAGCAGGGGTCTTTGGGGGTGGCGTGCGACCTGAACCGTCTGCCAGGCGGTGAGGCCCGAATAGATGCGTTTTAGCTCGCTGACCTGGTCGCGCTGGAGCTGACGAATTTCGGCGGAATAGTCAATACCCTTTATTGAGCTTAGCCTGCGCAATTCGTTCGTCTGGCGGTCAAGGTCTGCAACTTTTTCCTCGAAAGCCAAACAATCGCCGTCACCAATTTTATTTTTATTGTCCGGCATTTTATTCATCATAGTGCCCCGCTCAAAATACGGGGCCTGGTCTTCGTTATTTACTCAACATTACAGCAGCCGACTCATAAATGATATCGGCTGTATTCCACTCAAAGAGATAATATTAACATTTTAGCAATATAAATAAAAGAAAAAAATTGACATTTGTGCGTTCTTGCTATAGTTTTTAGCAAAAGCTGTTTTTTGAGCTTTTTCTCATAAGGTATTGCTTTTGAAAGAGTTAAAACAAATAACCGTAATAGGAATGGGGCTTTTGGGCGGTTCAATAACTTTAGCCGCTTTGCGCAGCTTTTCCGGTGTTAAGACCATCGGTTACAGCCATCGCAAATCCACGCGCCAAAAAGCAAAGCGTCTGGCTGTGGCCGATGAAATCGTTGACGATATAAAAACGAGTGTGTCAAAGGCCGACCTTGTAATAGTTGCGACGCCTATATATACGTTCGAGAAAATCTTCGGCATAATCGCCGGCGCACTTCCGAAAGGCTGTATAGTCACTGATGTCGGTTCGACCAAGGTCCTGCCGCATCGCTGGGCCGTTAAAAAGCTGCCGAAGAGCGTTTACTATGTCGGTTCTCACCCGATTGCCGGCTCGGAACATAGGGGTATCGAGTTTGCCAGTGACGATTTGTTCGAGCGAGCGGCCTGCATTATAACTACAACAAAAAAAACCAGTGAAGAGGCGGTGCAAACCGTGAAAAGATTCTGGTCGAGGCTTGGCTGCTCTGTGAAATTACTGACCCCGGCCGAGCACGACAGAATCTTTGCAAATATAAGCCACCTGCCACATATCGTGGCGGCGGCATTAATGAATGCCAACAACTCCGAAACACTAAAATTTGCTGGCAAGGGTTTTATAGACACCTCGCGGATTGCATCGGGACCGGCCAATGTCTGGGCTGATGTTCTGCTGGCAAATTCAGAAAACAGCATCAGAAGTATCGATAGAATTGTCGCTGAACTGGTGAAACTGAAAAAAGCGATAAAAGGCAACAATAAAAAACAAGTTGAAAACCTGCTGGAAAAAGCAAGGACAAAACGGGCTGCGCTTATAAACTACAAGATTAAGAAAAGGGAAATCGTATCGTGATGCAATGGCGTTTTGAGGTTTTTAATCGTTCCAGCTCGGCGGACGTGCATGGCAACAGCGTCCTGGAGGAAATAAAGGAACTGCAAATCGGCTCAGTGGAAGCGGTACAGTCGGCGAAGGTTTTTTTGATTGAGGCCGACTTCGACGAGACTTTTGCCAGACGTCTGGCGAAAGAGCTTCTGGCCGACCCTGTCTGTGAAGAATATTATACAGGCAGAAGCGGCCCGCCTACCGGGCTGGCAAAGGCGACTTTAATCGAGGTGCATTTGAAAAGCGGTGTTACCGACCCCGTGGCTGAATCGGTAATGACGGCGATAGCTGATATGGGCGTAACGGTCGGCAATGTGCGGACAGCACGAAAATATATCCTCTTGGGCGAAATCAGTCAGAGCCAGGCCGACACTATAGCAAAGAAAATCCTCGCAAACGACTGCATCGAAGATTGCGTTATCGGCAACGAAGCTGAGCCTCCAAGCCCGCATTTGAAACCTTATGAATTAAAAATTGCACATTGGCCTGTGTGCGACCTCGAAGACGAAGAATTGGCAGCGCTGAGCAAGGATAAGGACCTGTTCCTAAACCTGGTCGAGATGCAGACAATTCAAAAATACTACAGGCAGCTCAACAGAGAACCGACCGACGTGGAACTGGAGGCAATCGCACAAACCTGGAGCGAACACTGCGTTCACAAGACCCTTAAAAGCTCTGTGGATATGACAATCGACGGACGACAGGAGCATTTTGATAATCTGCTGAAAGAGACGGTCTTCAGGGCCACGAAAGAACTTGATAAAAGCTGGTGCATCTCGGTTTTTGTCGACAACGCCGGCGTGGTGGAATTCGACGAAGACTCGGCGGTTTGTTTCAAGGTCGAAACCCATAATC
>CAZTKW010000181.1:5131-6730 GCA_964614315.1 uncultured Pirellulales bacterium | reverse complement strand
ATATGGGTAACAGGGCCATTCGCTCGGGAAAATGGAAACTCGTCTCCGTAAAGAAAGGTAAATGGGAATTATACGACATAGAAGCCGACCGCACTGAACTAAACGACCTCGTAAACAAATACCCCAAAAAAACTGAACAGTTGAAAACTATGTACGAAAGTTGGGCAAAACACTGCGGTGTTCGATCTTAAACAAGCCATATATTTTTAAAAACAAAAAAATGAATAAACGAGAAGTAGTTCGGTTAGCATTCGAAGGACGTAAGGTTCCCTATGTCCCCTGGTCCTGTGATTTCACCGTCGAAGCTGCAGATAAGCTGCGAAACCATTTCCGCCGCGATGACCTGCCCCGTCTCCTCGATAACCATTTCATAACTCTCGGCAATGACATAGGTTTTTTCACCGAACTCGATAACGACCGTTTCCGGGATGTCTTCGGTGTCGTCTGGGATAGAAGTATCGATAAGGATATAGGAAATGTCGAAGGCTACCTTTTGCCCCAACCCTCCCTGCAGGGATACGAATTTCCCGACCCGCTCGACAAACGTTTTTTTGAAGATATCCCCCAAAAGCTCTCCGAATATGGTGATTGCTTCAGAGTCTTTTCACTCGGTTTCTCACTTTATGAGCGGGCATGGACTATGCGGGGAATAGAAAATCTCATGATGGATTTTCTCGACTACCCTGACTTTGTCCATAACCTGCTGCATACTATCGCCGACTATAACATCGCTCAGGTCACCGAAGCCTTGAAATACGATATAGATGCCGTCTTTTTCGGCGATGACTGGGGACAGCAAACCGGCCTGCAGATGGGAGCGCCCCTTTGGTTCGAATTTATCTTCCCTCAGCTCAAACGTATGTATTCTGCCGTCAAAAAGGCCGGCAAATATGTTATGATTCATTCCTGCGGAAAAGTCGATGAGCTTTTCGATGAACTAATTAATATCGGCGTCAACTGCTTCAACCCCTTTCAGCCGGAGGTTATGGACGTCTTTCAAATTATGAAAAAATACAAAGGCCGACTTGCATTTTATGGCGGCCTCTCCACTCAAAAAACCCTCCCCTATGGTTCTGTTAAGGATGTAAAGAACGAAACAGCAACACTCCTAAAAGCCGGCAAAGATGGCGGATATGTTTTTGCACCGGCTCATGCCGTCGAGGGTGACGTACCCATCGAAAATATGCTCGCATTCATAGAAATATTGCATAACCAAAGCGGTTATAAGCAGCGATAATTGCCCACCGGCAGCAGGCAAACCTAATTTACGTGCAGCCTGCCCCAGACTTTGATTAAAATCAGACTCGATAAGACTCCGGTGACTGTAAGGATAACTGCCGGAGTATAATTTCCATAAATCCAGTAGCCGCTCGCAAAGACAGCCGAATAAACCGCCACGCACCCAAAGAACATACATAAAATACCCATCGGTAAATCTGATTTGCCGTCGCTGTCGCCGATGGGGTCATTTGCTGCTCTGGCACGTTCTAATACACTCTTCCAGCCGGGCCCGCCCGGATTAATCAGTCGATAGAAACTGCGAAGTGTTTTTTCATCTGTGGGCCGCGTAACAAAAGTCACAAATACCCAGGCGAAAGT
>CAZTKW010000181.1:0-5121 GCA_964614315.1 uncultured Pirellulales bacterium | reverse complement strand
GATAACAAGCATCTGCCACTGCGCCAGTTCGCCCAAACCGGTATGGGGATGTATGAATTGAAAATACAACGCGATAAAAAACGATACAACCATCGCAACAATTTCACTGATAGCATTGATTCGCCACCAGAACCACCGAAGTATAAAAATAAGTCCCGTACCTGCTCCGATTTGCATGATAATATGGAACATCTGAAGTGCATTGCTCATAACCAGAGCTAAAAGGCACGACACTACCATTAATACCAATGTTGAAAACCGACCCACCATAACAAGTCGTTTTTCGCTGGCTTCAGGCTTCACAAAGCGCTTATAAAAATCATTAACAACATACGACGAACCCCAGTTAACACAGGTTGACATCGTTGACATATAAGCTGCTATCAGAGAAGTCAAAACCAAACCAAGCCATCCGGGCCCGAGAAATGTTAGCATCGCAGGATAAGCAAGGTCATGCTTAAGAATACCGGAATCCACATGTGGAAAGGCCGCCTTCAGAGAAGCAATATCCGGGAAAATCACTAAAGAGCAAAGTGCAACAATAAACCACGGCCACGGACGAAGTGCATAATGGGCAACCGTAAATAATAGCGTAGCGCCAACCGCATTATTTTCATCTTTAGCCGCTAACATACGCTGAACAAGAAATCCCCCGCCACCGGGCTCCGAACCCGGATAATATACACTCCACCACTGAACGGCCAGTGGAATAATAAAAACAGTAACAAGCAAATCCTTGTTCGAAAAATCCGGCAGAAGATTAATCTTCGTCATGACGGTTTCATTGGCCATCAGGTTCGCAAGCCCCCCGATTTCCGGCAGCCCCAAAGCAACCTTTGCCGCCATAACCGATCCCACCATCGCCAGTCCGAACTGGAAAAAGTCCGTTATCAAAACACCTCGCAGCCCGCCCAGCATACTATATACCACCGTCACAACCGCTGCGATGGAAACCGTCCAAAATGGTGACAGGTTCAGCAGAACACCGCCGATTTTAATCGCAGCTAACGTGACCGCCGCCATAATAACGATATTGAAGAACACTCCTAAGTACAGCGCCCTGAAGCCTCGCAAAAACGCCGCCGGCCGCCCGCTGTAACGCAATTCGTAAAATTCAACATCTGTCATCACGCCGGAGCGACGCCATAACTTGGCATAAACAAAAACCGTCAGCATCCCCGTCAGAAGAAACGGCCACCATTCCCAGTTACCCGAAATCCCGTGTTGACGAACGATATCGGTTACAAGGTTCGGCGTGTCCGTGGAAAAGGTTGTGGCCACCATCGAAACACCAAGCAGCCACCACGGCATATGACGTCCCGAAAGAAAAAACTCCGAAGTGTTCCGCCCTGCTTGCTTGGTAACAATCACCCCGACCCCAAGCGATACAACAAAAAATCCCCCGATAAACGCCCAGTCAATCGGCTCCAAAAGCATAATAACTCCTTAAAAAAATCTTTATAGGATTGGAATATGATAATAGACAATGCATCAGCAATCAATATCAAAGTTCCGGCTTAAAACGGTATCAACTTATCAGCATCGCATCGCCGTAAGAATAAAAACTGTACCGCTGTTCTGCAGCATGTCGATATGCCCCAAGAATATTTTCAAGGCCGGCAAAAGCCGCCACCAGCGCAAGCAGTGTCGACCTGGGCAGATGAAAATTCGTTATCATCGCATCGACTATTTTGAATTTGTAACCCGGCATTATGAACAGTTTTGTGCTCCCGCTCACAGCTTCGATGTGCCCGCTGACAGACGCCGCCTCCAGTGTCCGCACACACGTCGTCCCCACAGCCACTATTCGCCGCCCTTCTTTTTTTGCTGTGTTTATTATCCCGGCGTTTTCTTCATCGATGCTGAACCGCTCATTATGAATCTCATGCTCCTCGATATTCTCCGACGTTATCAGCCTGAATGTCCCCGTCCCAACGTGCAGTGTTACGTATGCAAAACTCACCCCCATCTTTTTCAGTTCCCCGATTAGCTCTTTGGTAAAATGCAGCCCCGCCGTCGGAGCCGCCACTGCCCCCTCTTCTCGGGCGTAAACCGTCTGATAACGCTCTTTATCCATTCGGTCCTGCGCCGCATTATCGCCCCTCTTAATATACGGCGGCAGCGGTGCAAAACCTGTTTCCTCAAGGATACTTTCCGCCCCCCCCTCTTTTTCTATCTTCAGTTTGCATCCGCCCCTGCCTGTTTTTCCTAAAAAAACCGCCTCGCAAAAATCATTCTTTTCTCTGTCTCTAAGGTAGATACTCTCGCCGGCTTTTAACCTGCCGGCACCTTTTAACATTATCTCCCAGATTCCTTTCTCACTCTCAGCCAAAAACAGCCCCTCCAGTTTGCCTCCGCTTTTGCGACGGCAGAAAAATCGCGCCGCTAAAACTTTCGTATCGTTAAGAACAAGGCAGTCGCCGGATGACAGATATTCCCCTATCCGCCCGAAGCTACTGTCCACAACCTCGCCGCTTGAACGCTTAAATACCAGCAGTCGCGAACCGCCGCGAACCTCTGCCGGCTGCTGAGCAATCAGTGCAGGCGGAAGATGATAGTTTAGTTCCTCGGTTTTCATAAACCAAAGTTATCAGACTCACGCCGAAATGACAAAAAAAATTTAACACAATAACTATACTGTTTTGCACATCCCCAATGCCGCGCAGAATTTCTTACCAAAGTAGCCAACAGCACAAGACGATGACAAAAACGTATTATTAACTATATATAACTATTTTCTAAAGGGCACGGTGATGGTTTCAAAGAAAAATTTCGAGCAGACAGCCACTTCAATCGCCGCTTTAGGCAAGAGCGAGCTTAAAAAACGAATCAAAAATTTCAAAGGTCGCTTTAAATTGGATTTCAGCGAGGATTATCTAAATAACCTCACTGTTGACAGGTTAAGACACGTCCTTTTAGCCGCCCTCATAAACGCAAAGTGTCACAATTAATCTCCGGCTGATGTTCCCTCTTAACCCCGGCTAATGCCTCTTACCCGCCTGTTATCGCCATTATTAACTCTCTATTGAACCGTTTCCCAAACCACCTCAGCCCCCGGGAGCCATAAAAAAAGACTGGTAACTAAAAGTCACCAGTCATTAATCTCTCCCCGCTTCCACCTGCTATAGTTTATTTATATATCAATAATAAAAACCGTTGCGTGATTCTTTCCAAACCTTATGAACATTCACATATCAACTACTCAAAACGAATGGCAACCCCGATATTAGCGTCTTTGAGCATATTTCGCCGCTCGACCCGAACCACTTTGCCGCTCTTAATACGAGCGAAACTGCCCTTGCGCTTCGCCAAAGCAACTGTACGAGGAAAGTTGATTTCAACTATATGACCAGCACGAATCGGCGTGGTTATTGGAACTGTGGCAAAAACCCCCGTCTTGCTTATATTGGAGCTTCGACCGTTAAAAAATCTGTTCGCCTCAGGAAGCCAAATACTGACAGGCCAAGAAAGTTCCGTCCGGCTCTCCTTACGCTGTTCAACTAAAGTCTCCATTGTCATATCTCCATTATTTTAATCATAGTTCCTTCAATTCATCATTCCTTCGATAGATAAATTTATCGTCAATGTTAATTTGGGGAGTTTAGCTAATTTGGGTAATTTAGCCGTTTTTATAAAAAAATTTTCCCCCTCTGCTCTCTTGCCGTATTTACCTCACTATTATCGGCCCTTTGTATTTCTTTCATATCCGGCTTATCATAACTCCTCAAACACACCTAATATCAACCGATATTGCTCTCAGACATCAGCCGACTTTTCTTGCTATTCTGGCGTATTTAGTGTATTTTTAGATGATTATGCAAACAAAAGTGATAAAAATCGATGCCGCAAAACCTGATACGGCAAAGCTAAAAGAGGCAGCCGCCCTAATCGATGCCGGCTCTCTCGTGGCTTTCCCTACTGAAACGGTATACGGCATCGCCTGCCGAGTCAAAACCGACTCACTAAAGAAACTAAACAGCCTCAAAAACAGGCCCCCTGATAAACATTACACCCTGCATATCAGCCAAAAAGCCAACCTCCCCAAATACGTACCCTCAATCGGAATAAAGGCTCAAAAACTAATCAAAAATGCCTGGCCCGGCCCATTGACAATTGTTTTCGATTTGGACCGTACGGACATCAAAAACCTGAAAAAATCACTTGAAAAGGACGTTTTCAAAAACTTGTACAACCAAAACTCAATAGGTATTCGCTGTCCTGACAACCCCGTAGCCTCCGAACTGCTCCAAATGGTGCATAATCCTGTTGTTGCCCCGAGCGCAAATATAACCGGCCAAAACCCCGCCGTAAATCCGGAACAGGTACTTGCTCAGTTTTCTGGGCAAATTGAAATGCTCCTCGATGCCGGCCAATGCAAATACAAAAAAAGCAGCACCGTTGTAAAAATAAATAAAAACAATCTCCAGATTATAAGACCTGGAGCATACTCTCACCAACAACTGAACGAAATGACAAAAATTCAATTTCTGTTTGTCTGTACCGGCAATACCTGTAGAAGCCCTATGGCAGAAGGTATATTTCGCAATTATTTAGCGGAAAAATTAAACTGTGAGGTTGACCATCTGGAAAAAAACGGTTATAAAGTGATTTCAGCCGGTACTATGGGTTTGGTTAATATGCCGGCAACTGTGGAAGCTGTCCAAGCGTGTGCAGCTAAGGGATTAGATATAAAAGCTCATAGAAGTCGGGCTTTGTCCCAACAGCTCATTGAAGACTCTGACTTCATATATGCTATGAGCCGAACGCACTGCCGAACAGTTCTCGATTATAGCGAAAAGGCCGCAGATAAATGTATGCTGTTGGCCGAAGACAGGGAAGTTGTTGACCCTATAGGTCAAAGTCAGCAGGTTTACGACAGTTGTGCTGACTTAATCGAAAAAGCCGTAAAGAAAAGGATTGGTGAGCTAAAAATATGAAAATCGCAGTTGGAAGTGACCACCGAGGTTTTGAAGCAAAACAACAGGTAAAAGCTGTTGTGGCTCAGTTGGGACATGAATGTATCGACGTCGGCACCGGCAACAGTAATCCTGTCGATTACCCCGACACCGCTTATCTGGCCGCAACGGCTGTTGTTCAAAAAAAGGCGGACATGGCAATACT
>CAZTKW010000180.1:0-6734 GCA_964614315.1 uncultured Pirellulales bacterium | reverse complement strand
AAGCTTTTGTATTTTTAGATAGATATGACTGGGCAATGCTAATAATTTTTGCATGATTTTTTGGCAACGAAAATCTGCCAACATGCAAGATAGTTATATAGTCCTCAGGTACATTAAATTCACTTTTTAACCAATCCGAGTTACGCTCACAGTGAAACGGCATAGTATTAAGACCATTGTAAATCACTTTGAACTTCGACTTATTACACCATGATTTTCCAAACCAAGTGTTTAACACATGAGCAGATATCCCGATTATTTTCGTGGCATTCCGATATAAAAGAAACTTTGCAAACCATTGGTATAAATGACGATGGAAGGCAAGTTTTTTACCATCAGAAGTACTTCTCAAATGAGCTATTCTTTTTTTTACACCGGCCCCCTTGGCGATTGTTAAGCATATGCCGGAAAAAAGCAAAACATGACTATGGACAACGTCGTATTTATTTTGTTTCAAAATACAGTAAAACTGCCAAAGAAACAAAAATATATTCTTGCCCATGGGACAATGTATTACCTTGCCTCCCAAAGATGCAATTTCTGGTTCATAATAACCTTTTCCATCAAGCAATGCGCAAAAATCAAAATGAAATTTTTCCCTATCCACATGATTAAATAATTCTACCAATCGGGTTTCTGCCCCGCCACAGTTCATAATACCCACAATGTGCAAAACTCGCAAAGCATTATTGTGAGAAGCACTATCAGCCATAGTGTTTGCCCTCGGATTCATGTAGACTCAACTTGAAAAGTATTTTAATTCGACTATACGAAGGAATGATTCCAATATGATGTATATCTTTACTTTTCTTTCACAGGTTCTCTCTCTTTGAGTTTTACTAACCAAAACAATGCTGTAAAAGAACAAATAGTTGTCACTATAAAGACAATCATACAAGTAAGGGCCGCCCCGCGAATACCTTTTGACGGTATTAACCAAAAAGCTATTACAAAGGAAGTGAAACACGGTATTATTTTAAGGAACATCGCCATCTTAAACTTGCGAGCTGCCGTAAGTCCATAACCACAAAATGAACCAAGAAAAAAAACGGATACCCCGATTGATACAATAATAAATTCGGGATGATATACAGCATATTCTGCCGTATAAAGAATCCTTAGAATTAATTTACCAAAGAAAAACACGCTACCAATAAATAACAAACCCACAGCAATCGCGAATAACAAAAGCTTCTCCATTAAACGACGAAAATGCACAATGTTATCAACGTAATACTTAGCTAATCTAGGCGAAGCAGATTGACCTAATGCGGTAGTGAGCATTATTCCCAAGGTAGTCGGATAGACAATAGGACCAAAATAACCTAATGCGGATTCTCCATAATATGCCTCAAGTACGCCACGAGGCACACTGTTTTGGAGATTGATAAGGAACAAAATAACACCAAGGGGAAACGCCAACTTGAGTAACTCAAAAAACGTTGTAAATCTAAACCGCGGCATCACAAAATGCCCGCCTTTAACTGAATCGCTCTCCTTCAAGAGCATGCTGTAAGCTTGCGAAAAATCATACAAAAATAATGTTAAAAACCAAACGACTCCAATGGCTATAACACAAGCTAAGAGATTATTAAAAATCCAGACAATCACCACCACTGCCAATAAAGCAAATAAACTCCTGAGAATCAGACTTATACCACAAATATCCATTCTTTCATGTTTTTGAAAGTAACCACGTACAATATCACTAATAGAGTCGACACTTTTAGCGACCCCCCAAAGAAAAATTACCCAACCAGCATCACCTCTATAGCCCCACAGACTAATCACTCCAATTACAATCATACCTATCACAGCTGTAATTATTCGTGTTCCTAAATAATCGTTAAATGTATACAGGTTTTTAGCATCGGTAACCTGCACTACTCTAAGATTCAACATCGTGATAGCAAGGACCGGCAGAGCAATAGTGCGACCCAACTCAAGCTGGCCAACCATAACTGGATTCCCCAGTTTGGATAGAACAGATATGATTCCCCACAATGACACCGCGTTGATCCCATTCCCCAAAAATGTCCACACAAAATTTTTTCTTAGGGATAATCTTTTAAGCATCTTATATAAGCGAAAGTGAAATATCGAATTTTGTTTTTACGAAATCAATTAATTTATGCTTTTCGGCAATAGACATAGTAGTGATCGTAACAGGGTTTTTGGACAAGTCGTAATATCTCTTTGATTTTAGCAATGTAACGAGATAAAAGTGAAGATGAAAGATAACTCATAAATCGCCACTCCTGTCGGACAATATCAAAGCCCTCCCTTTTAAGCAGGTGACATAGCGAACGAGAACTAAAGAAATTTACATGTGCAATCGGATAATATTGAGGCCAATTCGGTCCCGCTTTTATTGCCACTTTACTTTCACGATCTCCAGTCATAATAACAAGCAAGCCTCCTTTTTTTAAATGTTTGTAAGCCCATCGAATCAAATAATATGGCTCTGTAAGATGTTCAATTAAGGCAAAAGCCGTAATTAAATCGAAATAATCTGTTTCTGCTGAATACTGTTCTATGGGACCGCAAAAGATATGAGCATTTGCAAATTTCTCGGCGACCTCTGCAGCTTTTGACGATAACTCAACACCATACTTTTTCCATCCATCCCCAAGACAGCTTAACCATTTTCCCGTACTGCAACCAATATCCAAAACTTTTCCTTTATTACCAGTTAAGCGTTGAATTTCTGAGGTCAATAATTTATAACGATGAGGCCAATGGATTGGAGAAAAGCATTTTTGTTCTCTATTGTTAAAGACTACCACTTGAGTATCAATATTATCTGCAAACTCCTTTGAATCTCGACAACTCGCATGTCCACAATTCTCGCAGATAATCAGAGATAATTGCCGACCAACTGGTAGGTCAAAACTTGTTGTCTCCAGCCTTGTTGACTTGCAGATACAACATTCTACAGCCCTACTATCCATTATTGAATTCATGTAAATTCATCACTCAAAATTAAAAAGGATATGCCTTTTATATGTTTTAGACTTAGACGTTTGACGCTAAAGCGGTCTACTATCGAGATAATTGAAGTAGAATTTTACAATCTGGATAGCAAACCGAAAAGTTTGATTGCATAAGTCTTTCTTATTGTTTTTCACCTTCGTTCCTTAATCCTTTGAAAAAAGACGAAGTACGAGCAAAGTCTTCGTACTTTAGCCTTCTAACTTCTTACTTCAACACAGCTACAACACAACCATCATCGTATTGCTTGGTCGGCTTTCGCCGGATTTGTTGGTCATTTTTACGCGGTATTCCAACTTACCGCTTGGCTGTTTTTTCACTTTCAGCTCGGTATTTAAAGTTGCAGCTGCCAGTTCCCAATCGCTTAATCGGCCATCTTTCAGTTTCTGTCTTCTTTCTATTAGAAATTGGTAGTTAGCAGAGTTATTTTGCCGGAGGGCTTCTTCCATTTTAAGAAAACAGTATATCCAGTTATGGATATAACTTTTAGCTCTCTCGGCTGGGCCGGTCTTGTGTTTTTATAAGGCTTTTCCCCGGGTCCCCAACCGATAGCCTCTAAATAGGCAGGAGCAACAGAACAATCTACCTGAGATAGTTTTATCTGCTGTTTATAATAATCTCGTTGAACCGGATTAGCTTTTTGCGTTTGATTTTCGCAGATATGGGAACCTGTGCCTTACTGTCTAAAAACTGCTCATTTGCAACTTTGTACTCATTTAAAGCCGATTCTACAGGTGGTAAATTCGCATGAGTAAATATTTCCGGATGTTCCTTAAAACCTGCTATCATCGATTCAGCAATTAACAAAATTGAAGTCTGAGTTCTCGGGTATTGGGCCATCTCACATTCCCCTTAACAAGACAAGGATAGAATCTTAAAAAAAACTATTTCTTACCTCGACCTAAAAAAGGCCCATATTAATCCTTTGCGCCGAAAATAAGCCTTTTCAGAAAAACAGGCATTGCTTAAAACAACACAAAAACCAATAATATTTTCCGTTTTTGACTCATAAGCTTATGCAAAAAAAGTCTTTATCCTGCTTGGTTGATTTCAGACAAATAGTAAAAAGCAAATCTATAAAACTTGACTAATCAACGACTCTTTTTATAATTAATGCTTCTGCTTAAAATAAGTTAACCTTGTATCGAGGTTTTTATGGAAGAGAAAGAATCCGATAGTAACAATCATGATGTCTCAGCCGAGCAGGAACCCCAAGACATGCCATCTACGGCAAAAAAGAATTCATATCGAACACTGGGGATAATCTTTTTACTTTTCTTTGCCTTCACAGCGGTTGTTTTCCTGACTCAACATAGTGATACGATTAACTGGATCGAGGATTACCAAGCTGGAATTGAGACGGCAAAACAGCAAAACAAACCGATTTTCCTCGCTTTTTACAAATCATACATTCCCACAAATACCCTGGAAGAAATCTACTCTAACCAAAACATCAAGGAGTTTATCGAGGCCAGATTTGTTCCAATTCTCATTGATGCCTCTAAACACCCTGAAATCGCCAAACTTTACAATGTTAGCCTCTATCCTGCACATTACATTAAACAGCCAGATAGCAACGAAGTTTTTGGTCCTATCGGCTACAGGCCGCCTCTGGATTTCATCCCTGCGCTCAAAGGTTTAATGACAGAAATAGGTATGCCTGACGAATAGCCTGTTTAAACAAAACAACTGATTGCTGTGAATTCGCTGACAGGTCTTAATTATACCGCTCAACTAAGGATTTTTTTCATTTAGTCATCGTTGACCTAACACCTCACACTTTGAATAATACTCTCAAGGGCTTCGATCAGTTGCGTTTTGGGCTCCCAGCCTATCATCTTTTTAATTCGTTCCAGGCTCGGCACCCGCCGCATCATATCCTCGATAGGTCTTCCGTACGCCTCTTCGTAGGAGATAAACTTTTTTTTGCTCTTGCTCTCAGTCAATTCTATAATCTTATCCGCAAGCTCCTCGATAGTAATCTCTTCACTTGACCCGACATTATACACCTTACCCGTCGCTTCCTCATAGTTCATCAAACCAATAACCGCTTCGACAACATCATCGACATAGCAAAAGCATCTGCTTTGTTGGCCCGTGCCGTATATCAAAACAGGTTCGTTTCTCAAGGCGCTTTGAACAAAACGCGGCACCACCATTCCGTATCGGCCGGTTTGTCTCGGCCCAATCGTGTTAAAGAACCTGGCAATAACTACACCAAGGCCATACTGCTGATAAAATGCCAGGCCCAAAAATTCATCTATTGCTTTGCTGCAGGCGTAAGCCCACCGCGGCATACTTGTACTGCCAAGCACTATATCGTCTTCCTCGCTGAAGGGAACCATCTCGCTTTTGCCATACACTTCGCTGCTTGAAGCTATCAGGATTTTCCTGCCGAACTTATTGGCTGCGTCCAGAACAACCTCCGTCCCTCCGATATTTGTTTCTATAGTATGGACCGGCTCCTGGGCTATCAGGTTAACTCCGACCGCCGCCGCCAGATGAAATACGGCATTGCTGTGCTCGACCAGAGACTCCATCAATTCAGCATTGCGAATGTCACCCTCCACAAAATCGAATTTTGGACTGTTTTTGAAACTTTCTATATTCTTCAAACTGCCGGTACTTAGATTATCAATAACCGATACTTCCCCTCCGTCTCTCAGCAGCCTCTCTGAAAGGGCAGACCCGATAAATCCCGCACCGCCGGTTACCAGTACTCTCATATATTTACTCTACTGTCTGTTATCTTACAATAAAAGCAGAATACTTTTCCGGTTCGACCTTACCAATGGCAAATGGTAGCTGTCCCCAGACGTCTGCATAAAAACCCGCACCCAGCGAACGATTCATCGTTGCCAACCACTTAAAGGGAGTAAACTTAAAAATCTCACTTGGGTACATTGACTCTTTCGATAAATCCGCCACACTGTTGTTAGAAGGAACAATAATTATATCACCCGGTAAGGGCTTCGAACGCTTAAAATCGAATGCTCTGCCGCCCCCAGCTTCCATGTAATACTGGAATCCCCAGTGCCCTTGAAACCATATAGCACCATCGGACCGATTATCAAATTTTTCGTGAATTACTCCTGCTGCGGTGCGGGCCGTATTGGCCAACGTGCAATCCGCCCAGCAAACCAGCAGCGCCACAAGTGCCGCAGGAACCAATGGCCAAGACGCACGCCAATTTCTTCCCCAACGTTGCTCGGCCTTTCTGCGATGGTCGATTCGCCGCATCATCAAAATTCCTCCCACCGGAACCATCGGAAGGATATTGCGAGCACAGATCATCCAGTTTATAAAACCTGTAAAGGCAATAGTCCCGAACATCCAAAGCAGCAGTAACATTGAATCAGCGTCCCTGTGTTTCCAAAAATCTGTTCCTGCAAGACCAAGAAGACTTACTCCTGACACAGCCATCAGGCAGAGTTGAAGAAGAAAACTCCATCTGATGCCATTGGTATTTCTATGATTGGACAATACACCCATTTCTCCTAAAGAGATAATAGTGAATATAAACAAAATTGTCAGCACAATGCCTCCGGCTAAAACTCGTCGTGACCATAGCAACGGACTGTAGAACAATGCCGTTATTATGCACCCGCCGGCAAAAGACAAACTGACTATGCCTTTCGAAAGTACTCTCGCATTTAATATCCATCTCTCCTGGGCGGCAAAAGAAGTTGCATCGGACAACAATCCGGTCCCGTAAAACGTGTATGTAGCACAATCGTATCCGG
>CAZTKW010000179.1:0-6760 GCA_964614315.1 uncultured Pirellulales bacterium | reverse complement strand
CACTACTACTGGCACTGTCTGGAGTTTTACTACAACTTCAGGCGGTGATGCTAATCTCGTCGGCTGGTGGAAACTCGACGACGGCGAAGGTGGCACCGCTGTCGATTCCGGTACAGAAGGCAACAATGGAACAGTCAGTGGGGCCCAATGGGTAACTGGAAAACTTGATGGCGCCCTCGACTTCGACGGTGAGGATGATTATGTGTCAATCCCGAACGAATCAGACTTTGATATTACCAGTAATATAACCGTTGCAGTCTGGGTTAAGCTGAACTCGCAAAGCACGGATAACTTTATGTCCTTTATAACCAAGGGGCACGAGTCTGCCTGGGCTCTGCAAAGAGCGGCAAGGACCGGCGGAGTCAGCTTTTACCTTAATGGCCTGACAAGTTGGGATGGTATCCAGGGAACAGCAAACGTATTTGACGACCAGTGGCATCATATCGCTGGTGTCTACGATGGCTCAAGGATATCCGTATATGTAGATGGAAAAGAAGACACTTTCCTCGAAACTACAGGCAGTATCGGCACCAATGACTGGGACGTCTACATCGGTGCCAACGACGAAGACGTGAGCGGCTCAACTGGTTACCGCTACTGTGACGGCCTGCTCGATGATGCGCGCGTTTATGACCGTGCTCTCTCCGATGAAGAAATAAAGGAACTCGCCGGTATCGACGCTGCTTTGGCATGGGACCCAATGCCAACAGATGGTGCAAAAACCGTCGACCCAAATGCTGACCTTGAATGGGCCGCCGGCTCCGATGCTACCTCTCACAATGTCTATTTCGGCACCACTTTCAGCGATGTTAACACTGCTACCACCTCAGACAGCGAATATAAGGGCAATCAGACCGCTGCCAGCTATGAACCCGGTACTATGGATGTAAACAGCGATTATTACTGGCGCATCGATGAGGTCAACGTACCAAATCCCAACAGCCCATGGAAAGGCGATGTCTGGACATTCAAAACCTCCACCGGACTCGCCGATGAGTGTATCAACTGGGAAACTCTCCATCCCGAATGGATTTTCTGTGATGATTTTGAAAACGAGGATCCTATGATCTCAGACGGTAGGTACTTCGCATACGGTAATGACGGTGGTGACTTCGTGGTTATGGATGGTGTCGGTGTTAACGGCTCCAGAGGCCTCAGGGTTATCTTCCAGGAAGACGAAGTGGAAGCAGGCGATATGAAACTCGGATTCGGCAGGGTTCCAAGCAGCAATTTCGACAAGGGAATCAGGAATACCGAGGACTTCAATGACATTTATTACAGGATGTATCTGAAGATGGAAGACGGCTGGACAGGAAATCCCGCAAAGCTCTCAAGGGCAACCATTTTTGCCGCTGAGGACTGGTCGCAGGCGATGATTGCACATCTTTGGAGCGATGGTGCTTATCATCTCCTCGTTGATCCTGTAAGGTGTGTCGATTCAAGCAGCCAGGTGGTATGTATAGGCTATAACGACTTTAACCATATGACTTGGCTTGGAAATCAGGCTGGCACTACGCCAATCTTCGATTCAGACCATGATGGCACATGGTTTTGTGTGGAAGCCCACGTTAAGCTAAATACACCCGGACAGTCCGATGGCGTACAGGAGTTCTGGATTGACGGTGAGCTTGAAACAAGCAAGACCGGCCTGAATTTCGTAGAGTCTTACACGGATTACGGAATAAACATCATCCTGTTTGAGAATTACTGGAATAACGGCTCTCCGCAACTACAGGAACGCTACTTCGATTCTATCGTTGTTTCTACCGAACCTATTGGTCCTATGTAAAAGTAAATGACAGCGAGGCTTTTAAGTTGTGGCGGCCTAACCTAAAGGCCGCCATGCCTGTTCGTATGATGCCCGTGAACCTGACTGCAACCAGGTAAACAATCAGCGCCTCCGGCGTGCTAAGTTGAAAAACCATAAAACTCTTGAAGAGTACCAGTGGCAGGCATACTGCAAATGAAATAAATCTTAACTGATTGTTTTGCTCGTCGGAAAAATTTTAACTTTTTAAGGAGGACTTAGTATGTGAAGGAAAAGGTCTTGTCGTTCTGTTTGGCGGTGGGCTGAACGGAACTAAAACTGGTAATTTTTTTTAAGGAGGTCGTATCATGTCTAAAAAACTGTTCTGTTTAGTGTCGATTCTGTTAGTTTTGGGGGTGGTTGGTGATGGCCGAGGTGCCGATGAAATATATTTTTCCGAGCTTTTCGAAGACACCAACTTCAGCCAGAGAGGATGGTATGATAATACGTCTCTGATACTATCAACCACCGAGCACATCCCCAGAAGTACAAGTTCGGCCGAGTTTCTTTTTGAAGTGGATGCGACCACGCCCACTTCCGGCGGTGCAATAAGAAAGCTGTTTACTGCAACTGAGAGCGTCTATCTTAGTTTTTACATCAAGCACAGTACGAACTGGACAGGCTCAAACCAGTCCTATCACCCACACGAGTTTCAGTTCCTCACAAATCTCGACGGTCCCTGGACCGGTCCTGCATACACCTATACAACTATATATATAGAGACAAACGAAGGAGAGCCTTTGCTGGCACTGCAGGACAGCCAGAACATAGATGAACAGAATATAGACGTCGACCTGACGGATATCACGGAAGAAAGGGGTATAGCAGGCTGCAACGGCAACAGCGATGGTACCGGTGTGGATGACTGTTATCCTTCTGGCTCTGATTACCGCAACGGTAAACAATGGGCAGCCGGCAGTGTCTACTTCCAGGATTCACAGGGCGACTATTACAAGAGTGACTGGCATTTCATTGAGACTTATTTCCAGCTAAACAGCATTGTTGAAGGCGAAGGTATAGCCGATGGTCAGGCAAAATACTGGTATGATGGAGAATTGATTATTGACCAGGAGAACTTAATACTAAGAACCGGTGAAAATCCGACTATGAAATATAATCAGTTCCTGATTGCGCCCTGGATAGGTGACGGCTCGCCTGTCGAGCAGACCTTCTGGATAGATAATTTAACCGTTGCCAACTACAGGGTTGGTTTGGCTCTGGGCAAGGCAACCGACCCGAGCCCCGCTAATAGTGCTGAAGATGTAAGTATTGATGCCGACCTCGGCTGGACCGCTGGCGCAAATGCCACTTCGCACGATGTTTACTTCGGCACAACAAGTCCGGGGACCTACCAGACAAATCAGACCGCAACAACATTTGAACCCGGAACACTTGATTATGATACGCCTTACTATTGGCGTATCGACGAAATTAACGCCGAAGGAACTGCCACCGGGGATGTCTGGAGCTTTACGACTGAATCGCTTGCTTTGAATTTGCCGTGGTCTGATGGTTTCGAAAGCGGAGACCTAAACACTGGCGGCTGGACCACATCAGGCAGCGCAAGTGCCTCAAGCAAAGCCGAATACACCGGAACCTACGGGGCACAACTCTAGGGAACCGCCTGGATGGAAAAGGCTATTAGCACCGCAGGTTTCACCTCAATCCACGTCAAGTATGCCAGAAAGACCGGCGGTCTCGATTCAGGCGAGTATCTGTATGCCGAGTACCACGACGGCACCCAGTGGAATGAGCTTGAGGCCACGCAGGCTTCCTCCTGGGCTTCGCAGGATAAAACCTGCGGATCGAGCGCAAATAACAACGCCGACTTCAAGGTAAGATTCCGACTGAATGCCAACAGGTCTAACGAATACGCCTATGTTGATGATGTTGAAATTACCGGCACTTCTCAATAGTACCGGTGATATATGGAGTTATGTGCGATGAGTTTTTTAACAGTGGCGGCCGTAGTAGCCGCCACTGTTTTTCGTCAAAAAAAGCTTGACAAAAACCAAGGCAGGCCATACCGTAAAGTAACTTTTGTTGAGAGCGTATAACGCCGAGGAATATCCTCAAAAAGTTCCTGCTTCAGGTTATATGTTCGGCGGTTTGGTTATAAAGTATATCTATACTTTTTGGGCGAAAACTGTAATAGGTATTCAGAGACTTGGTTAAACGAGAGCAGCATATTAACATTTTTTAAGGAGGACTTATTATATGAAGAAAATTATTTTGCCCTTCTGTTCGGCGGCGGGCTGAACGGAAGTAACATTTGCAACATCTTTTAAGGAGGCCTTATCATGTCTAAAAAACTGTTCTGTTTAGTGTCGTTTATTTTAGTCTTGGGGATGGTTGGTGTTGGCCAAAGTGCCGATGAAATATATTTTACCGAGCTTTTCGATGATGGCAACTTTAGCTCAAGAGGTTGGTACGATAATACATCTCTGGTCCTATCAACCACTGAGCACATCCCCGGAAGTACAAGTTCGGTTGAGTACCATTTTAACCAGGGAGCGACCACCCCGACTTCCGGCGGCGGAATTAGAAAGCTCTTTACTGAAACCGAGACTGTCTATCTTAGTTTTTACATAAAGCACAGTACAAACTGGACAGGTTCGAACCAGTCCTATCACCCCCACGAATTTCATTTCATGACAAACCTCGATGGCGCATGGGGCGGGCTTGCATCTACATATTCGACCTACTATATAGAGGAAAACGAGGGAGAACCTCAACTGGCCCTGCAGGACAGCCTGAACATAGATGAATCAAACATAGGTGTGGACCTGACGGGTATCACTGAGAATAGGTCCATTGCCGGCTGTAACGGCAACAGTGATGGGACCGGAGTGGATGATTGTTATTTATCTGGCTCTACGCACCGCAACGGGAAAACATGGAAGGCTGGAAGTGTCTATTTCCAGGATTCGACTGGACCGTATTACAAGAGTGACTGGCATTTCATTGAGGCTTATTTACAGCTAAACAGTATTGTTGAGGGCGTAGGTATAGCCGATGGTCAGGCGACATACTGGTATGATGGCGAATTGATTATTAACCAGGAGAACTTAATACTAAGAACAGGTGAAAATCCGAATATGAAATTCAGACAGTTAATAATCGCCTTCTGGATTGGTGACGGCTCACCGGTCGCACAGACCGTTTGGGTCGATGACCTGACCGTTGCAAACTACAGGGTCGGCTCATCTTCACCACCCGGCCAGGCAAGCAGTCCCACTCCGACCAACAGTGCCACTGATGTAAGTATCAGTGCCGATTTAAGCTGGACAGCAGGCTCCGGTGCCACATCCCGCGATGTGTACTTTGGAACCGATTCAACGCCGGATTCAGGTGAGTTTCAGGGTAACCAGGCAGGCACTACATTTGACCCCGGAACAATGGCTAACGATACGACCTATTACTGGCGTATCGATGAGGTCAATGGCAGTGGTACCACAACCGGCAATGTCTGGAACTTCACTACAGAGACTACCGGCTCGCCTCCGGGCCAGGCAAGCAATCCGAGTCCTGCAAACAGTGCTGCCAACGTGAGCGTTAATGCTGATTTGAACTGGACTGCCGGCTCAGGTTCGGATTCGAGCGATGTGTACTTTGGTACCGACCCTACGCCCGATTCAGGCGAGTTTATAGGAAACCAAACGGGCACTAATTATAACCCCGGAACTTTGCAAAACGATACGACCTATTACTGGCGGATTGATGAGCTAAACGCCTACGGTACAACCACTGGTACAGTCTGGAACTTTACAACTGCACCCGCTGGCAGTACGGTCTTGCTGGTGGACTTCGGAGGCACACAGGCCGGGAACTCCTTTGGTCTTGCCGGCTGGAACACGGTAATTAAGGACACATACACTGATTATCGTCCCATTGGTCCCGGCGGCACCACCATCGTAACCGGGCAAAATCCGGACTATGATTTCCAGGGAGTTACTGGTTCATCTCGGGATTTTGTTATCGACGAAGAAATCGTCGTCACATGGTACAATAATTCCGGTTCACAGATAACTTTCACACCAAGGCTCAGTTTCACAGATTCTGACCGGCCGGATGCAGGTTGGTACAGTATGATCCAGACGATAGTTGCGCCCTATGGAACTAATACAAGTGAATTCGTACTCGATGCTGGCTCTGCAGGAACCTATTCCCTGGTCAACATTAATTGTTATTACACCAACAACCAGATTTTGATTTGCGACAAAATTGAGTTAATAACCGGGAGTGCCTCTCCGGGCCAGGCAGGCAATCCGAGTCCTGCCGACAGTGCTGCCGATGTAAGTATAACTGCCAACCTTAGCTGGACGGCAGGGACAGGTGCAACTTCAAGTGATGTGTACTTCGGCACTACCAGCCCCGGCACCTTCCAGGGCAATCAAACCGCAACAACCTTCGAACCCGGTACAATGTCTAATAGTACAACCTACTACTGGCGCATCGACGAAATAAATGCTGTCGGCACTACTACTGGTAATGTCTGGAACTTCACAACCGAAGCTGCCCCGCAGCCTCCGGCTCAGGCTACAAATCCCAGTCCTGCTAACAGCGCAACTGATGTTAGCCTGGGCACAGATTTAAGCTGGACAACCGGCTCAGGTGCCACATCACACGATGTTTACTTTGGCACCAGCAGTCCCGGCACGTTCCAGGGCAACCAGACAGCTACAACCTTTGACCCCGGCACAATGGCCAATGATACAACCTATTACTGGCGCATCGACGAAATAAATGCTGTCGGCACTACTACAGGTAGCGTCTGGAGCTTTACGACAGCAGCCGCTGCGACAGGCGATGTGGAAATTATCGGCTCGTGGACTTCCGGTACCAGCCATACAGAAGAGGCAGGCTCTAACCGTGCTCTTATCTTCATCGCTCATGCTGAATCGAGCGTAGATACCAGTGACCTGGGTTCGGTAACTTACGGCGGTCAATCAA
>CAZTKW010000178.1:0-6812 GCA_964614315.1 uncultured Pirellulales bacterium | reverse complement strand
TTCGAGACCAGACAGCCCCTTTTCAACACAGGTCAGTACCAGCTTACTCAATTCCGCCCCTGCCCCTGCCCAAGCCCTCACTTCTTCTCCCTCGAATTCTATCTGTCTGAAATGCTCTGATTCTAATTTTATCACCGCACCGCGAAGGCCCTCGTCGCTGATTAAAAGGTTCGACCCGAAACCCATCACGTAAATCGGTATCTTGTTTTCACTGCACCGCTTGACTGTTTCCTTCAGCTCGTCCGTACTTTTCGGCCGTATAAAATAATCTACCGGCCCACCAAGGCCGTACCACGTCCGCTTCGAAAGCAAAAAGTCTTGCTCAACAATTGTCTCTAAGCCGCTGAATATATTCATCCGAAACTTTCCATATATCGCCTGCCCCCATACTTACTACTACCTCGCCGGCTCGCACATTTTCCCTTAAATAATCGCAAATCGCCCCGAAACCGTCGATAAACTTCGCATCGGCCGCATTCCCACGGATTCGCTCGACCAGTATCTCCGAGTTGATTTGTCTTTTCTCAGCCTCGGTATCACGAACAAAATAAATCTCCGGCACAATCGTCACATCCGCAAGCTTAAAGCTTTCCGCAAAATCATCAAGTAAAAATCGTGTCCGGCTGTACTGGTGTGGCTGAAATATACACCAAAGACGACTCGGCTCATACCTCTCCCGTATCGCCTCAAGCGATGCCCGGATTTCAGTCGGATGGTGAGCATAATCATCGAGAACTGTCACGCCCTTAAACCGCCCCTTAAACATCAGCCGACGGTCGATACCCGTAAATTCACCGAGTATTTCGAGCATCTGCGCCCCATCTACTCCCGCATTCACACCAATACCAAAAACCGCAAGACCGTTCAAAATATTGTGCCTGCCCGGCACCCCTATTTGAGTTGCCCCAATAGACTCACCGTTATGATAAACATCGAACGAGTATAGCCCGTCAACCAACCGAATATTCTGCGCTGAAAAATTACAACTTTCATCGAATCCGAACGTCTCGAAACGCACCTCTTTCCCCAGTTCCGCAATAACCCTCCCCGTGTTCACATCTTCACCGCTGGTAATCACAACCCCGTCAGCTTTTACGCCGCCTGCGAATTCACTGAATGCTTCGACTATTTCATCCTCGTCTTTATAGTAATCAAGGTGGTCCTGCTCGATATTCAGTATCGCTGCTATTTTCGGCTTCAGGTTCAAAAAGCTCCGGTCATACTCGCAGGATTCCGCTATGAAATACCTCCCGTCCCCCACCCCCGAAGAACTCCCTAACTGACTTATTTTTGCCCCGACGATAAAGTTCGGCTCAAGCCCCGCCTCTTTCAGGCAGTAAGTAAGCCAGCTGCTCGTCGTGCTCTTGCCGTGGGTGCCGCTGATTGCTATTCCTTCATAGCAGTTCATCAGCCCCCCCAGTAGCTCTGCATATTTGAATATCTCACACCCTCTCTCCCTTGCCGCCTTCAGTTCCGGGTTCTCCTCTTTTATCGCAGCCGAGATTACAACCGCATCGGTTTCACCACTGAGATTTTCCGCATTATGCCCGCTCTTTATGTCCGCTCCTATCCGGCACAATTCCGCAGTTACCTCGCTAACCTCCTTGTCAGACCCGCTGACAATCGCATTATTTCTTATCAAAACCTTCGCCAGGCCGCTCATACCGATACCGCCGGCCCCGATAAAGTGGAATCGTAAACCTTTAAGACCCGATATGCTGCCCGTATTCAGCAGTTCGAAAACACCCGCCGTTTTGATATTACAAGTTTCCATACTTGCCTGAAAAACCGAAAAAAATAACAATCCTTTTGTATATCGGTATTTTACCGTTAAACCCAGCAACAGTCTATCAAAGATAACCACCTGAAAAAAGAAAAATCCCCAAAAGAACAAAACACTTTACCTTAACAGGTAATTGCCCTTTGGTTCCTTTTAGCCTCCTGTGCTCAGTTGGCAGTTCTATGAATCTTTAAGCCCGTAACAGCACAGGACCGCTGCGCAGCTGGCGGGAAAATTAAACAATTAATACTCCCCCCTCAAAAATAAAAAAGTCAGGGCCGGGCTGCGGAGGAAAAGGAGAGAGCGAAATTGCCCAGCCCTGAAGGTAAGCCTCTACGCATAACTAAAATAGACCATTTTTCAAAAAGCAATGCAATGAGGAAATTCCTACATTTGGCCTTACCAAAGCCTACTTTTTCAGAAAATTCCGGGTTTTTATTGAAAAAAACCCCCAATTTGAAAAAAAAATAGGGCTGGAAGCGTGAACAGGAGGAAGGAGGAGGATAACGCGTCACTTCCCAGCCCTATAACTCCCATTGCAGCCACATTATATTTTGATAACCCTCTAACCAAAAAGCAACGAGTAAATTCCTACATTTGGCCTTCCAAAACCCTATTTTTTCACCTACCAAAACCTACTTTTTTCCAAAATACCGGCTTAACGTTGAAAAAACCCCCAAAATGAAAAAGTCAGGGCTGGACAAGAGGGAGAGGAGAAAGCGGGCATCCAGCCCTGAAAATTGCTTCTTAAATAATATGTTAAATTATTCTATTTCTGAAAAATACCTCAATTTTAAACTCCACGGCTCTGTTTCCCTAACCTTCTAAACTAAATTTTAACCCGAAAAACAAAGCAAGTCAACAAATTTTTCACAACAAAATCCTTTTTTTTAAAAAATTTCTCTCCCCCGACTGACCCAAATCTACCAGCCTGTCATGACCTGGCTCTACTTATTCCACATTCATAAGTACTTGCCGCATAACCAGTTAACCAATTAACCTCTCACCATTTCACGGGGCCGGTATAGTCGGCTTTAATACCCTCTTGTTTGCAAAAGGTGAATTTTTTTAATTTATTTCTTACCTAACGTCGGTATTATGTTACAATAGATGTTTTGGCGGAGAATATTCTTCCATCTCTCAGGAGTATCCTTCAATAAATTAAAAATGAGAGATACTATTTATGTGGCCTATAAACAGGCCAAGGAGAAGTAAAAGTGAGTATAGGTACAGTAAAATGGTTCAATTCGAGCAAGGGTTTTGGATTTATTAATCCAGATGACGGCGGCGATGATTTATTCGTCCACCACTCCGAGATTAAAACCACTGGTTATGCATCGCTCGATGAAGGCCAAAAGGTTGAGTTTGAAGTCGGACAGGGCAAAAAAGGCCCATGTGCGACGAGCGTAGTTCCCTGTTAAGCAGAAAACAATGCTTGAAAACCGAAAAGGCCCTGCAATATGCCAGGGCCTTTTTTATGTCTATAATGAACCTATCTACTAAGAAACTAACCAAATCCACCCGCAGATAACATCAAAAAAGGGCCGTGAACAACTCGCTCACAGCCCTTGTTCTATCTGTAGAAAAACTATTACTTTTTCCGTTTGTCGTGGGGCGCACGAATCTCAACTTCCGCCACAGACTGGTTGCCGCTTGCATCAGTTGCCGCAATAATAATCGTATATATTCGCCCTTGCCCTTTCCCTGAACGCTCCGAACGCAGTCGCAGTTCAATCAAACCTGTTTCATCATCCACCGAATCGACATACCAATCCGGCTCGGTACTCCCATCACCATCGCCGTCAGCCGGCTCACTGCTTTCAATAGTTACATCAAGAGTAATAGCGCCGCCGCCGTTGTCAAAGGCATTCGCCTGGATTGTAACTTCCACAAGCTTATGGTTTGGCGGCCAGAGAATAGTAGTGCTCGGTATAGGACTTAGGCTCGGAGAAGTTGTGTCACTCACCTCAACTGACACAGTTGCACTTACCGGCTCATTAATGCCGTCACTTACTCGCAGCTCGATTATATGCAGGCCAACAGGAAATAGCGGGTCAGCAGGTGGAATCATAAGCTCTGGAATTGGAACAGCCGTCCCTCCCTGCAAAGTTGGCACAGCCCCGGAATCGAGAGCAAAACCATCTTTTAGCCATTCGTATGACAGCATGTCACCATCGAAGTCTGCCACGTCAGCTACTACAACAATTGAGTCTATAGCGAACTCGACTACCTGATAGCTCGGCGCTGGCTGCGCTTCAGGCGGTGAGTTGTCAATCGTCAAAACCATCTCATCCGAGGCGGTAAGCTGGCCATCGCTTACTTCTAAGGCAAGCGTGTGATTTCCAATGGTAAAGTAAGGCAATGCACCAAGATCTAAATATGCCTCGCCGCTGGAACCGGCCGCAGTCCAATCGCAAAGCAATTGTGCTCCCTCAAGCCAGCGGTATTCTAACGAATCGCCGTCCGCGTCAGAAACTGTCCCCTGGATGACCGTATAACCCTGCTCGGAGCTTGAAATCTGGATATTATCGTTAGCATCCGCCACTGGGTAAGTGTTGACTAATCCAATATATGCATACGCTGTTGTTACATTACCGATTAGTACTTCCGATGGAACTTCACTATAAGGGTCAACTCTAAACATAAGTGTGTATGTCCCGGGATCGTAAGTATCAGGCAACTCAAATACATACTCTTGCATTCCCTCCAGAATGTAGCGTCCGTCAATTCGACCAAGAAGCTCATCGTCCCAAAATACTGAAAGTAGACTTTCAGAGCCAATCGTAAACTCGGCTTCGAATCTAAGTAAGTTGATTGGATTTGCGACTTCAATAATCACGGACAGCCACACAGGAGATCCGGTAATCAAACTAAAACTTGTCCCTGTTACGGTGACCATACCGGTATCACTCGTTTCATATTGTATCGTTCCGAAATCAATGGGAGAATCTTCGCGCATTTCGAATTGAGCCTCTGGCCCACTAAATGGTCCGCACAAAACCTTTGGATTGTTATCCACAGGATAGTCCTCTGGTTGCCAACCACCTGCTTCCATACTAACACCAAAACCATAATTTCCCACATCCTCACACCAAGTGCCCGGAACATATGGTACAGTGTCTTTGTAAAACGCCCAAGGCCAACTATGCGAAGACATTGCAAATCCCAGTTCATTTATATCCTTATCAGGATCCAACCAGGTAACATCTACATTATGCGCATTTGCTAAGGCGCTTTGTGTTAAAGGTACAGGATCAACAGCAAAGTAATTATCTGACCAAACAGAATGTATTCCATACTTTGAACTCATATGTCCACCAGCACCCACGTATGCATCAAGAAATGTACAGTGAATCACAGCCTCCGGATATTTTTGCTCGATAATTTTAGAGGCTTCTTCTATAAGAGCTGCACCGGCGCTATGAGCAATAAAGTGAACATGGGATCTTTGTTGTGCTGTAATATCATGACCTACCTTGCGACCCTGCGTCTTAGCGGCAGCCAAGATTCTCCAGAATGGCTTCCAGGCTTCTTCCACCCATTTGTAGGGGTGAACCTGCCATTCATCCAGGTTAATTGCTTCGCCAATTCTCCCGGCAATTTCTTCGACCCACAGGTGTTCATTTTCAGGAGTAACTGTGAGCCCATGTGTCAACAAAACTAATTTTTCTTGGCCAGTATCCGGCACTTCACCGTACTCGGGTTGCTCTGTCCCTTGACAAGCGCCGACCAGTTCTTCGATTTCACTTTCCGAAAGGGCACGGTCGTAAATGCGGACTTCGTCTAATTCGCCACTAAAACTGAAGAACAAGTCTGGAATAGCTGGGATACAAGGTCCTTTACCCAGTATAAACGATGCGGAATTATCAATGTTCGCAATTTGTCCTGTGTTGTCGCTGGAGTCGAGTCCTCCATCAACATATAGGTATACATCGAAACCTTTTCGTATGATAGCCGCCTGGTGCCATTCGCCGTTATCAAGACGCTGATTACTATCAAAAGAGTTGTTGTTGCTTGAAGTTTGGTATACTTCAACAAGCATTTTACCTGGCGGAGCAGCAGGCTCTGACATAGTAAATTCAAAGAAGCTATGTACACCGCAGAACACTCGTTTGCCCATTACAATTTCTCCTCGGCTGGTATCAGTTCGCATCCAGAATACAACACTAAAATCATCAGTTCCAAAATTTCCAACCGTATTTCCGAAATTGACATAACCATTAACACCATCGAAATCCAAAGCATTCCCACACATCCCGGATATAGATGTTACACCACCATAAACAGTCCCATCATGACCATTACCAGAATCATCATGGCCGGGATCAGCAGGGTTATCAAAACTCCAGTAAGCAACAGGCCCAGCCGCTTCGCAAACCGAATACATAACATTGTCCAATAACGCCCCCTCACCATCGTTGGCTTCAAGAATGTGTACTTCGGCAATTGGTACACTACTTAAGTAACCCCTGAAATCTTTTGAAAGAGACGGGCCAACAGGCATGGCAAATTCTTGTATAATGTTACCGTATTTATCCTTGAGAATAATCTTTTCATTTGTACTTGTAGTCTCATTATCCACTATATACACACCAAAAGAGATCACTGGTGTTGAGAAAGTAATTAAACGTGATGAGCGATCATTACCGGGGCTCAAGCCAGCAGTAGCAAGAGCATGACCAGGAGCACCCGTTGGGCTGACGTTCATACCTGCTTTTGCAGACAGAATCAATGAATCCTCGAACCCGCTCTCCATTTCAGCAAATTGTATCCCAAGATTTAGCCACTCATCACCATCTATTGGAACGTCGCCCGTCGGAACTGGCGTTCCATCGCCATAACTTTCAAAATCAATGAAATATTGCGAACATCCCGTCTCATTCTTAAAACTAACTTCATCGGTAAATTCTATTACTCCACCCGATTCGTAAGGTATCTTAACTTCAACATAATCAAGTGCACTCTGGTCACGATATAGAAACGAACCTATATACGAGAAATCTGTATATGACAGGTCGGGGGTCATGAAAGA
>CAZTKW010000177.1:0-6880 GCA_964614315.1 uncultured Pirellulales bacterium | reverse complement strand
CGAGACAGATGATAGCGAGGTTAAAAATACGCCCGACAAAAAAGGGCTATTAAACAGATTGCTGCCGGGATACGTCACTAAAAGCTGGGAAATACTAAAACCCGAGAAGAAAAAAGAAGTGGCATTCAGGATCCTGCGATATTACCGGCTTTTGATACTGCCGATAGTGCTGGCAGCCGGAGCAATTATCGCCAGGCTGATTAGAATGAGTATGCACTGGATGGGAAAACTAAAACCCGAGAGCAAAGCCGATTATGACCGGTTCGTGCTGCTGTTTGCAGTATGGTGGCTGCTGGATATGGCTTTTATATGGGTTAGTCCGCGCGGGTATGAGCAGTATTTTCTCCCGATGAATGCCTCGGCCGCAATGCTTGGCGGATATTTAATTGCTCTATACAGCGACAGGCTAAAAGCCAGTGTCGTACATAAGAACAGGTGGATAGTTGTGGGCATTACAGGTTTTATCTGTATGATAGCAATGTCCCAGCATATATTCTCAGGCATACAAAAAAGTCCGCATACAAATGCCGATTACGGCCGAAAAAACAGAGGTTATCGCCAAAAGCTTAACGAGGCTGCTGCCTACAAAAAAGGTCAAAAAGGCTACTGGGAAATTGTCGGCGATTACATACGCGAAAATTCGATCCCGGAAGATAAGATTTACGTTTGGGGATGGGAACCGGGAATATACATCAAGGCACAAAGATTTTGCCCGGCGCCGAAAGCGTTTGAAGGCACAATGCACACCCTGACTCCTGAAGAACTCTCGAAAAGAATTAACGAACTATTAACTGCCTTCAAGAAACAGCCGCCGAAGTTCATTGTTGATACCCACAAGGACCATTTCCCCTGGGACCGACCGCCCCTCGAATTATGGCCCAGAATACAAAAGGGGTTTTTACCGCTTAATAAACAAATGATAGCCCAGTATGATGCAGTGTATTCAAAAATGCTCAGAGAGCAAATTGAACCGGACGAAGCCCTTCGATACGAGGCAATGGCACCGTTCAGGGAATTTGTTATGAACAACTATGAAATCGTGCCCGCGAATTTCCACAAATATGTTATCTTTAAGAGGATAAGTCCCCAGCCGTAACAGTAATGGAAGAACGACTGAAAAAACAACAGCAACTGTACGACCGAACCTGGCGAAAAGGACTTGATGCAGGAAAGGAAGAACGCGGCAACCTGAAAACAAATTTAGAATTCTTAACAGAAACTAATCTGCTAAAGCCGGGGGACAGAATTTTAGAAATCGGTTGTGGTATTGGAAGTATTGTGTTTGAACTGAGCGAACAGGGATACGATATTACCGGAACGGACATATCACAGGAAGCAATTGCTTACGGCTTAAAAAAATACGCTGATATTAAGTTGGAAGTCCAGCCGGCGGAACTCTTGCCATACGAAGACCGGTCTTTCGACATTGTGTTGAGCTTTGATTTGTTTGAGCATATTGCCCAGATAGACAGGCACATAGCCGAGGTTTTCCGACTCCTCAAAGCCGACGGTTATTACCTTTTCCAGACACCAAACAAATACAGCAACACAATTTTTGAAACGTTATCGAAAAAATCCCTGAAATGGCGAAGGGCTCATCCCTCGCTCCATACTCCGGGCCGGCTGAGAAGGAGACTGGCCGGACACGGATTTGAAGTACAATTTGTCAAAATTAACCCGATAAATGAATTTACTCTCAGGAAATTGCAGAGACTTGGGCCGATAGGTAATATTTTTAAGCATATAAACTTTCGCCGTCTGCCGCTTGGCCTGCAGACCAATCTATACGTCATAGCCCGGAAAACAAGGAATTAACAAAAAGCAAACTAAAAGGTGTTATTTTCACAGCCGGATAATGAAAATATTAATGCTAAATTATGAGTTCCCCCCTATCGGGGGTGGAGCCGGTCAAGCGCATCAGTCTCTTTTGAGACAATACGTTAAAACACACAACTTGAAAATAGATGTATTAACTTCAGCCCCAAAGCCTGGTTTCTTTGAGGAGCAGTTTTCTGCAAATATCACTATTTATAAAGTTGGTGTACATAAAAAGAGTCTGCACCACTGGCGCAAAATAGAAGTCATTGAATGGCTGCTAAAAGCCCGTTCGCACTATCAAAGACTCTTACAGAATAATGATTATGCCTTTGCACACGCTTTTTTCGGCTTTCCCACCGGCTGGTTGTGTTATAGAACCACAAATAAATTACCCTACATAATTTCGCTTAGAGGCTCCGATGTTCCGGGAAAGCATGCAAGATTAAAAATCGATTATAAAATTCTCGGCCCTATATTTAAGTTAATCTGGAAAAACGCCGTAGCTTTGGTGGCATGTAGTGAGGGATTAAAAAATCGTGCCTTAAGCTTTCTCCCCAGTGTCTCGATTGACGTCATTCCAAACGGCGTAGACCTTGAGCAGTTCTATCCTGCCGAAACCAACGAAAAACCTGAGACCTTAAAGCTTTTGACTGTCGGCAGATTATCCGTAACCAAAAGAGTTGAAATACTAATCGACGTTGCTGATATCCTGTACCGTCAGGGCTGTAAACTTCATCTAACCATAGTCGGCGGCGGTAAATTGGAAAATAATCTAAGAAATATTGTACTGCAAAAAAAACTCGGTAATATTGTCGAGATAATTGGCAGAATCGAATCGAAAGAGATGCCGCAGTTATACCGCCAAAATCATATTTTTATCAGCGCTACTTTGCAGGAGGGAATGAGCAACGCTATGCTGGAGGCAATGGCATCAGGCCTGCCGATTGTTACTACTATTTGCGAAGGGGTAAGGGAATTAATAACTGATAATGGAATTGTTGTAGAACAGGCAAATGCAGAATCAATCGCTACTGCTGTAAAGAGTATAGCTAACAATGAAAAACTATATAATAAAATGTGTTTTGAAACCAGAAAGCAGGCAGAGAATTTTAGCTGGAAATCCGTAGCTGATAAATACCTTAACTACTACAATGGCATTGTAAACAGCCTAACAAAGAAGTAAAATGACACCATACACTAAACCTGTTAAAATTTGTTTTGTAGTCCTTAAGGCATACCCGTTGTTCAATCCCGACGTCAAAAGTAATTTCGGAGGGGCGGAGGTCGATTCGTATCTGCTCGCCACAGAACTTGCAAAGGATAAAAATTTTGAAGTTAGTTTCATAACAGCCGACTATGGCCAGCAGCCGGTAGAAATTCGTGATGGAGTGACCGTTATAAAGAGCCTGGATTTTAACAAGAGCCTTATTTTTGCACCATGGAAATTGTTTTGTGCAATGCGCAAGGCTGATGCGTCAATCTACTTCAGGAAAATGTCGTCACTGGTAACTGCTACGGTGGTTTTATTCTGCAAATTTTACGACAGAATGTTTGTTTACCGAACAGCTAATACCAACGAATGTGACGGGACCTATTTACGTCGGCATTGGTTTCGCGGCAGGGCTTTCGTCTGGTCGCTGCGCAGCGCCAAAGCTGTCTTTACACAGAATGTGACCGGAAGTGACAGCCTGCTCGCCAATACCGGCATTTCCTCAACCGCTGTCGGAAACGCACACCGGCTGCCGCCTCTAGGCCAGTGCCGTCGCGAAACGATATTGTGGGTCGGCCGAAGTGCCCCCGTCAAGAGGCCGGATTTGTTTCTAAAACTGCTCCGGCAGTTGCCTGACCTGCACTTTACCATGATATGCCAGAAAGCAACAGATGATAAACGTTATGACGACCTTGTTGAACAAGCAAAACAAATTGAAAACCTGCACTTCATACCAACTGTGCCTTTTCACGATATCGACAGCTATTTCCAAAAGGCCAAAGTCTTCGTCAATACCAGTGACTCGGAAGGTTTTCCAAATACTTTTATCCAGGCCTGCAAGTGTTCGACACCAATTCTGTCGTTGAATGTAAATCCCGATAAGTTTTTAGATAAGTATAATTGTGGAATCAGTTGTGAAGGCAATTGGGAAAAACTGCTTGACTCATTAAAGGTTATAATCGAAGAAGAACATTCTGCCAAGTTAGGTAAAAATGCAAGAAAGTATGCCGAACAAAACCACGATATTGCCAAAATTATCAAGCAATACAAGAAATTGTTTATTGAACTTGCAGAACAGGCTGTTGCGGAGTCGAAACAATAGAAAGAATTGTTGTACCTCGGAGACATATTATGGCCGAGAAGGTCGAGTTTACTTTGCACTTTATCACCAATTCTTTATTGACCGCTCAGACCGCCAACAGCGTCGCAAAAATAGAAATGGCCGGTGCGTTTTGCAAACACAAACAGGTAAAAAAACTTTGCTTTTATGTTATTGCGGGAAACAATGAAAACCTGAAAAGCTTGAATTTGAATGCCATTTCGGAAAAATTAATTGTTAAATCGTTATTCTTCAAAAGATATAAGGATCGGTCGCTTCACGGCAAAAACTTTTTATCTCTTTGTTACACGTCGTTTTTTGTCAGCCCAATATCTTATTTAAGGGCGTTTTTACTAGCCTTGACCCTGCCAAAGACCGACGGCGTTTACATCAGAAACCACAAAAGTCTTGTAGGTTTCTATCTCGGCTCTCTTATAACGAATATAAAATACGCCTTTGAGCTGCACAACTATTATTTCGGCAAGAATAAAATCGCCGACTTCTTCTACCGCAGAATTATGAAAAGAGCCGAATTCATTGTAACTGTCTCCGCTTATACAAAACAGGGATGGGTTGACAGCGGAATCAGAGAAGACAAAATAATCGTCCTGCCCAGCGGAGTGAATATGGAAGATTTTGACAGCATAAAAAAAGATACCGCAGGATTAAGATACGAACTCGGACTTGCAAACGACAAAAGGATTGTCACTTATTCCGGCGGATTGTTCGAAAACAAGGGCATCGAAGAGCTTTTGTATTGCGCCTCCATCTATGAGGATTATCTTTTCCTGTTTATAGGTGGAATTGAAAAACAAATAAAAAAATACCGGTCTTATATTCAATCCGAATTCAGGAAAAATTTGCCGAATGTCATATTCACCGGCCACATCAGGCACAGGCAGGTGGCCCGGCACCTCAAAGCCTCTGATATTCTGGTCGCGCCTTATCCCCAAAAAGGTTATACCGTATATCATTTGAGCTCGATAAAACTCTTTGAGTATATGGCCTCGAAGGTCCCTGTTATCACATCGGATTTGCCATCGATAAACAAGGTTGTTTCTGAAGATAAGGTTACTTTTTTCCAGGCCGACAACCGGTACGATTTGTGTGAAAAAATCAAGTCCGTCTTCGACAATTACCAGCAGGCTAAAACCAAAGCCGAGAGGGCTTATGAAAGCATAAGAGAATTTTCCTGGGACAAAAGAACCGAAAAAATCGTTTGTTTATTTCGAAATTAATGGGGACACCATGAAAAAACTGCTCAAAAAAATTGGTTTCTTTTTTGTGAATAAATCAAAAAAATGGTCAAGAAAAAATCTATATGAGTTCATTGACTCTCAACTCAAATCCATTACACCCGGAATGACAGTCCTCAATGTCGGTGCGGGCGGGGAAGTTGGCCATCGGCTTAGTGAAACATTAGACCAAAGTAACACACCTATCGAAATAATCTCAACCGATATCGACATAAAACGAAATCCGGACATTGTTTGCGACGTATGTAGTATGCCTTTCCCTGATAATTCTTTCGATTTGGTATTTCTAATTGAAGTTCTGGAACACGTTCATAATCCACCAAAAGCTCTTAGTGAGATTTATCGTGTGCTTAAACCCGGCGGAACCTTAATCTTCAGTGTCCCTTTCATATTTCCATTACACGACAGGCCCTGCGACTATTTCCGCTATACAAAATATGGGCTAAAACTGTTGCTCAGTGATTACAACAAGGTTTATATTTTCGAACGTAACAGTTTTTGCGAGGCCGTCACAGTATTAATTCTGCGACTAATCAACCAAAGAAGCTACAAACTTCGAATTTTTGGTATCCTGTTTATATTATCGGGAGCAACTTTATTGGTCCCTTTATTTAATTTATTTATTCGTAGTGACGCCTTAACCACCGGCTATGCCGGCAATGCAAGAAAGCACATTATAGATGGTTAAGCAACTCCGTTTATACTTAATTCCGCTTTAAAATCTATTTATCAAAAGCATATCCCAAAGTAATCAACAAACGTGCAATTCGGACTTTTCTTTGCTTTTTTTCAAACATACTATTTGGATTCTGCCGCAGTATATTCTGCTGCAACAGGATATCTGTCGAATGTTCCAGCCGCCTTCGTCCTTCAATGCTATTAAAATACATCCCATCATTGCCATAATTTCTGCATACACCGACAATATTACAGCCGACAAGTTTATAGATAAGCCTGTTAACTCTGTCAGCTTGTGAACGCAGAACCCAATATAGATTTCGCCCCTGCGAACTCACCAGCGACCTGCCCTTAAGTCTTTTAGTCGGAAGACTGAACAAAAACTTAAACCTGGATGCTAACATACGCTTGTATATGCCTTGATGAACCTTTTCATCGAAGCACTGGCTTGACATCAGGTTAAAATACTCTCGGCCAAAATGCGGACAGCACCACGATTCCTGATTGAATGGCAGCACGCTCTTTAGTTCCATCCTGCCCCTGACAAAAATATCCCAGGCGTCCAGAAACTGCCACGCCTTATCATATTCACCCAAAAGAGAGTCTTCAATAAGTTCTGCTACAATTTCTATTATCTCATTTTCATCCAGCTTTATAAGTTCGGATACCACACTCATGGGTACTAAAGCTCTTTTTTCCAGCAATAAACGACTCATATCTTCAAAACTGCTGCACCTCCCCAGCCTGATATCAGGGCTATGAAGATGAGAGCCTGTTATAGCATCTCCTCCCACTCCCCAAACCGATACATTCCCCTCG
>CAZTKW010000176.1:0-6942 GCA_964614315.1 uncultured Pirellulales bacterium | reverse complement strand
AATAACCGCTCAATATAAAAAATATGCGATAATTTATCTCCAATCGATGATTTTGTCAGGCCCTTTATCCGGATGTGCAGCCGTCCCTTTGAACCTCTCAAAATCCAGTCCCTCTACGTTATACGCCTCCAGTGCCGGTCCGAAATACTCCGGAACGTTGTCCCCCCATACAACTTCAGTATCACGTAAAGTCATATTCTTAACGTATTTACAATAAATACCGGCATTGCTCTCGCCATAAACATCTCTGATAAGTCCCGGCCGAAGGTCATAACCCGCCATCTCCCACTTTGTCCATTTATCAATCTCGATTCTAACGTTATCAAACACGATATCTTCTATCGGCTTATCCTCCGTCCCGTACACCAAAACCCCGTTTTCACCCCTGCAAACCACGTTATTGAACCGGATATTCCTTACCCTTCCCGCCTCAGTATCACCCGTCCGCCGCATCGAAGTTATATAAATAGGCTCACCCCTGCCCCACCATATATGGGCAAAATGCTGTGTTTCGACAATAATATTCGAGAAAAGCACATTTTCAACATCCCCCGTATCCCGCACCTGGATGCTGATTCCCCGATGGCTGCCATAAATAACGCAGTTATTGACCACAATATTGCGGAAATCACCGAAACTGCCCGTCCCTAACTTAAATGCCGACGACGTTGAAACCAAAGTGCACCCACTCACCGTTATGTTTTCGCACGGCCCGTACTTACGGAAAGAATCCTCATTTTTAAGCACTATAGCATCATCACCGGCTACTATATGGCAGTTGGCTATCCGGGCGTTTCGAGTGTGGTCAAGGTCGATACCGTCGCAATTAGGCACTTTTAGGCTGTTTAATATGCGTATCCCGTCTATAAGAACATCGTCGCTCCCGATAAGACGTATTGTCCAGAACGGGGCATTTTGAAACGTAACTCCCTTAATAGTCAGGTGGTTACATCCGACCGTATAAAGCATATAAGGACGGTCGCGTTTGGCTTTATATATATCTTCGGTTTCGCTCCGCATAAAATCAAAACCGCTGCCGTCTATAATCCCGCTGCCGCAAATCGTTATATTAGCAGCATTTACAGCAGATATGAACCCGCAAGATGAGCCGAATCCTTCCTGCGCCTCATTAGTGCGAAAATCAGCAATATTTACACTCGCCTTAAGGACAGCCCCGCTTTCTAAGTACAGCTCAATATTGGGTTTAAGGATAACCGACCCGCTGTAATAGGTCTTCCCTCCCGGCAGTAGAACCCGCCCTCCGCCACCCGCAAAACAGGCATCAATGGCCTTCTGAATGGCCGGCGCATCATTTGTTCGCCCGTCACCTTTTGCCCCGTATTGCACGATGTTGTAAGTGCTTCCTTCAAATGCTCTTATGTCTTTACACCTCGTTGCATCAAGGACATTTTGCATAAAGCAGCACGAGGAACCAAGCATCAACAATTGTAGAATAATTACTGCTAAAAACGCTGTTTTCAAACCCGATTTCAACTTTGTTGACATAATTATGAACTCCTGAAAATATCCTGATAAATCCTGATTCAGCTTTATATTGCCTCCTATATTACCCAGTAACACTAAAAAACGCACTTTTTATTTTTTAAATCCCAAGCCTCAAAACTCCCTAAATTTCAGCCCGCTTTTCAACCGCCGAAATACTTTGACTTACCCTTTAATTTCAATAATAATGCCCGATATGCACGTTTTAAATACATTGCTGCCTGTTTTTTTGATAATTGCCCTCGGTGCCGTCCTTCGAAAAATAAACCTCCTGTCCACCGAATTCGTCGAAAGGCTCAACCGCCTTATTTACTGGATAGCCCTCCCGTGCCTGCTGTTTTACAAAATCGCAGCCGCTTCATACGATTACAGCATCGCCGGAAAAACCTTCTTAGTCGTTATGGCCGCTATGCTTACGTGCATTGTTACAGCCTACGTCGCAGCATTTTTTCTCCGCGTCCCCGCACCAGCCGTCGGCACTTTCGCACAGGGTGCATATCGCGGAAATCTCGTCTATATAGCCCTGCCCATAATAATTTATAGCTTCTCCGGCTCCACCGCCTTCGATTCAGCCGCGATGGAAACCTTGGCCGTCCTCGTAATCTCTTTAACAGTCCCAGTTTACAATACCGCCGCTATTATCGTTTTGCTTGCCAGCCGCCACAAAATCGACCGCCACGTCCCAGCCAAAATCCTTCGCCAGATAATGACAAACCCGCTTTTTCTTGCCTGTGTTGCAGGTATTACTTACTCTGCTCTTTTCCCGCGGTTGCCTGTGGTTATCAGCCGCTCTTGCAATGCTCTCGGCCAAATAGCCCTGCCCCTAGCCCTGCTCGGAATTGGCGCAACTCTTGTAATCAAAAGAATTTCCGCACCGCTCAAATTTGTTTTCACTGCATCAGTAATTAAAATCGCAGTCGCTCCCCTTGCCGGCCTCATGGCCGCAAAGCTGTTAGCCCTCGGTGCTGGTGAAACCAGAATTGCCCTTTTGTTTTTAGCCGCCCCCACCGCTGTCGTCTCCTACGTTATGGCCGACCAGCTCGACGGCGACACAGAGCTTTCCGCCGCCATAGTAGTGGTCAGTTGTCTGCTCTCGATATTGTCGCTAAGTGTTGTCGTAGGATTATTTTAACCCGCACCGGCCAAAAAAAATGGCGACCTGACTTACTTGAATATCCCCGCACTTATCCCCGAGAGAATCGTTTTGCAAGACAAACTACAAATAATGACATCAAAAAAACCCCCGATACAGCCTCAGCCATTGCCAACTGCCGGCAAAAGCCCTGAGTAGATGGATAAAAATCACCGTACCCAAGAGTCGTAAAAGTTATAGTGCTAAAATATAAGCTCTGGAAAAAGGACGACTCAATCGGCCCCTCTCGATAGACAAGAGCGCCTGGCTGTGAATAAAAAAACGCGCAAAATACTATAACCAATGCGCTTACAACAAGCACCCTGCCGGGTCTTTCACCGTATCCGAACAGCAATCTGCCGAAAATAAACTCCGGCAGCAACCGCACCGACCATAACATCTGTCCCACTTTTCCAAGTGGCGACAAAGCATCATAAGGACCCTGTCCGTGCATTTTCTTTCGCAGGCTGGCGCATCGCTCATTATAAAAACACTCACCTGCCAGTTGATAATAACCCGCCTCCTGCGCCGATTGCTTCACAAAACGCCAGAAGCTCGCACCATCGCCATATCGCCCGCGGGCGAAGAATACTGATTCGTATGTCGGTACCGCTCTGCTCGATGAATAAACCCCTGCAAAGTCTGTTTGCCCGCAAAATTTAACCCTTGAGAAATTCGCACCCTTGGCGAAATGCGTATTATCGAACCTTACCGAAGATTGGAAGAAAGCCCCGCCGAACAGGCAGTAGCCGTTAAAACTTACCGTTCGGAACTTTGCATCCCGCATAAATTTACTGTTTTTGAACGTAACAAAGCTGCCGAACGTGCAGCCGTCAAAACCAGCCGTACCGCAAAATACCGCATTTCGAAATTGCGTCTGCGCTTTGAAAACGGAACTGTTGAAAATAGCATCGGCCTTGAACTTGACCGTAACGCTTTCCGGCTCCGACAAAGGACCGGCAAATACGGTATTTTCCTCAAAAACACATTTATCAAAGACTATTGACTGAGATAGTACCAGGCTTTTCGAGTCTTTGTCCTGTTCCTGCTCGACTGCTAAATTTTCAGTCTTGAATTTCTCTTCCGGGTCAAAAAGGCGGTTTACATCGAGTACGCCGGTAATAGTACAACTGCTTAACAGGATGTCATCCCCATCGGCAAGGGCCTGAAGTAACTCACTGGCGGATATATTTTGTTTTTCTCTTTGAAAGGACATTACTTACCTCGACTCAAAAAGTCCACAAGCCGTCACCCGCCTCCGACATTGACCGGCCATTGCTCACTAACGCCTCAGCACACCCGCTGTTTACTTCATATAAAACAGCGATTTCCTTTCCGGTTCTGTCGCACCGATATGCTACATTGATTTCCAGAGTTTGCAATAGTTAATTCACAATGCCGCAAAAAACTGCGTATACATAACTATGAAAGTGAACACTACGGGCCAATTGGAACTGTCGGCTGCTGCTACAGTGGCGTTGTTCCCCTAATACCGCCAGAGTTCCAGAGCTTCGGGCACACTTCCTGCCGAGCTGATAGCAGCCGGCTTTTCGTGAAGTTCATATATCGACCGAGTCCACTGGAAGGCGTGCGGAATCTGGTCGCCGATAAACACAAATTCTCGCGGTGCCAGAGCAGCAGCCGCTTCTGGAGTATCCGTTATCCTAAGCACGTTCAACAAGGCAGGGCCTCGTCGGTGCGTCCCTGGGGGATCCCGCACGATTACTTGACTGATCCGATCATCAAACAACGCGGCGTACAAACCTACAATCCCCATCTCGCCTTTTCCGTAAACCGACAGAGATGTCGGACGCAGTTTTTCTTCGCTGGCTAACCACTCGACCGTGCGAAGAATATCCCACACCTGCATGGATTCGACGGTGCGCCCAATCCATGAGGCTGTGCGTTCAATTTCTGACAGTTCCTTGGCAGTTACCGACACTTCGGTAAGTCGAGTGTTCACAATGGCTACGTCGCAGCGCCCCAGTATGGGCAGTAGCTCATCCAGGTCAAGAAAGTATATCGAATCACCCCTTCGTTTCGAATAGATAAGCAGCGGCGTATCCTTCGTTCTTTTCCGGGCCCGCAAAAGTTGAATCCGGATGCGTACCTCTGGTTCCGTTTCAATGGTGACGTCCTTGTAATCGGCGTAACGGCTCGCCCAGCCGCCGGTGTTGTTGCTGACTCGCGTCTCGAATGGAATCTGGTTCGTCGCAAACCAGCGAAACGTCTTGCTCCTCAACTCCGCAAGCAGTTCCGCTTTTCGCTTGCACCATTCCTCAAGTGTGTTGTACGAAACAGGCCTCACGCTCGGCAGCAACACTTCATCGATACGATAGTTGATTGCATCACGCGGCAGTTTCTCCAGGCAGGCCAGCTCTTCTGCCGTCGAAGGTTTCTGGCCGCGATTTGTCTCGTCGTTGACCGGCGAGCGGTCGTTTCTTAGCCATAGGTTCAGCCATTGCCTTGCTTCGCGCCGAAAAAGGGGGCTGTCCGTATGCCCTACCGCTTCGTCAACTTCCTTGATTCGCTCCGAAGACTCCTCTTCGCAGTACATGTCGTATATTCGCCTGGCCCGTCGAAACACTTCGTTATGACCGTCCGGCGGAAAATCTGCATCGAACTGGCCGCTGCAGAAAAGCAGTGGACGCGGCGCTATCAGCGCGGCAACGACACTCAAGTCCGTCTCAAATGTATTGTGATAGTAAATGCAGTCGCATTGACCATACGCGCGCCAATGCTTCGCCTGGGAACCGAACGTGAACGTCCCGCAAACCGGCACCGAAACAGCTATCCGCTCGTCCGCCGCCGCCGCGTACCAACTGACAGCTCCGCCGCCTGAGATACCGGTGATGCCGATGCGGGCTTTGTCCACCTCTGCGCGCGTTTGGAGATAATCTATCGCACGAATTGCGTTCCACACCTCGACTCCGGCCGGCGTGTAGCCACGCGAAAGCCAATCCCACCGGTTCAAATCGTGTATGCCATGGTGGATTCCCGCAACTTCGCCGAATTCCAGCGTATCAAGAATGAAGCAGACGTAGCCGTGTTCGGCAAACCAGATGGCGCGGTCCTGGTAGCCCCATTTCGCCCCAAGCGGGTGTGGGGAATGGCCGCAAACGTAGAGGACCGCTGGCAGCGGGCCGGCCGATTTCGCACTCTCGCCCTTCAGAGCGTGCGGCAGGTAAAGATTCCCTGTTACATACAGCCCGGGAGAGCTTTGAAAAACGATCTTCTCGATATCGTATCCGCTGCGCTCGAGCTTCCCCGTAATCCGGGCCATTAACGGCGTGCGTTCCGGCATTGGTTCCAGCCCCATCGTATACATGAAATGTTTGTACTGTTCAGTCCGGCTCGCCTTCCACTCATCGAGACTTGTAACGTCATTTAGGGCGCGGGAAGTTATATCCGCAGCAATTCGCTTCAAAGACGCAATGAACTGTTCATGACGTCCTGCCGCATCCTCTTGCCCCAATGTCTGTATCGATGAGAATAACAAGCTAACCGTGACTGTTGCGATGATTTTCCACACTTGCATCAATCTGTCCTCCTTCCTCATTTTGACTGTTCTGACATTTCCCATATAACATCCTACATCTCAGCCCATCTGCACCGCTGAGCCGCATTTTCAATAGAGTAACAAATCTGCCTTGAAATTCAACCTTCTCTTTCAGATCTGTGTATTGACCTTGCAGCTGTGATAAGATAAGGCTAATATCCTTAATCCTCACAAGTCAAATATGTGTCGATGATCTCAGATGCCTTTAAATTTACACTTTCAATCTTCGTAAAATAATTCAGAATTCAGGCTCAGATGGAGCATATTTTATAGCAACTGGGCAAAAAGCCTTGAGAATCTTTGCGATTTTAAACTATTCGGCCGAAAAACGACAAGCTCTTTTGAATAAATCCATCGGGTAGTGTGTATATTAAGGTAGAAAGACAGTACAAAATCGTCACTTTAATCCTGAGCAGTAAATTGAAGTTGGACGAGAACCACGCGGGAAATGTAAGGAATTTTAAATGCAGAGTTTCCAGATTATGAAATTAGATAAGTCTTGGTTTACGAGTTCTCGATAAAGGCTTGAATATGGTAAAGGATAAATATTCATAACCAGTCTAAAACAAATCCCTTTTTAATAAAAGGTGTAATATCTTGATTAAGTTTAACTGCAAAAACTGTGGTCAGAAGATAAGTGTCTCTGAGATACACACCGGTAAAAAAGGTAAATGTCCAAAATGTAAGACCATTGTAATTGTTCCTGAAATAAATAGTCATATTTTAAAAAAGGGTGACAGGATAATTG
>CAZTKW010000175.1:0-6957 GCA_964614315.1 uncultured Pirellulales bacterium | reverse complement strand
GCGCTCTCCTCAGAGGCCTACTCGACGGCTTCCTGGCAAGGTCATACTGGGATGTCCTAGACAAGAATGGCGAGCTGAAAAAGTGGAGACAGGGAGGAAGAAGCACGAACCAGTATTGGGAATGGGAGAGCGGCAAGACGGGTAAGTACCCGAGGTTGGAAGAGGTATGGCACGCGCTGCTGGGTGAACACAGGATTGGGAGCTACGATGAGCGGTATGGTCTGAAGGCACAGGTGAAGGAAGAGCTTGCGAGGTTGAACAGATTTGTGCATGGGCGGCCCGAGACGCGTCACTATTCCGGAGCATCCAGATCAAGTCTTGCCAACATAGAGTTCAGAATAGAACGTTTTGAGGAATGGTATGAGCACCTTAGAACAGCGTACCGTCTAGTGTCTGTGCTCTCGTTCCTTCAGTATCCTGAGTTACTCGGAAGCACGGGCGGACAGGAATTCAGCGCATTGGAGCCAGAGGCAGCTCATCAGGTTGCAGGCGTTTTGGGTTGGAGATCAGCCGACGACACGGGCTAACTAGCTGCTCGAACCGCCTGGGATATCTCAGACGACTTGGGAAGCGGCCCAAAGAAGTTGGCCGACGTGATGATGGTTCGTCCTCTCGTGCAGCGAGTCGTGGGGCTAGCCTCTGCGGGTCTCCGTCTCTCCGGATAGCACCCACCGTCCGTCAGAGTGAAGCACGGCATACGACTTCCATTCACGCACATCCTCAGCTCGGGCCAAGACAACCTCATCGGTATCCACTTCGGCTACCTCGCGACGCTGCCACCGTTCGAAGGCCAGACAGAGGCGAGATGCGTCCAGATGACCAGAGAGCCAACTAGTTCGGGCCCAAACCCGGATGGAGCGGCCGCCGTACCACTCGATCCGCCAGAGCACGTCGCCAGAGTCCTCCGCCACGCAATTCAAGCCACCGCGCCGGCGTCTGAGCATCATACCTTTTCGGAGCTTCCCAAGAGGAACCGCCACATAAGAGTAGAAAGGCTCCTCTATCGCGAGGTAGTCTGTCGCGTACGCAGCCACCATCCGTTGGCCGGTTTCCTGCTTCTCGCCATAGCTCCATCGCGACCACCACCAGTCCAAGTTCTGCAGGATCTCCATCAGGTACAAGTAGCTTGGCAAGTTGCGCTCCACAGCCCGCATTGTCCCCTGGAGCCATGCGTCAGCGAGAGCTGGCTCGAGGAGACATGACTCCACCTTGGATGCCACCCGCTTGATGCCACGGGACTCACTCGCGCTTTCCCATACCATGGTCCAGTCGCCCTCTACTAGGTGGCTGGAAAGATGCTCTGTCTTCGACTTGAGCCACGCATCATCGTCGAGCTCCGCAGCAGCCGTGAGCAGTTCTGGCCCGTCCAGGTTGCGGACCAACAGTGCTGGCAACCAGGGGTCGAAACGCCGTCGCTCAAAGTACTCGGGGGTCTCTTCCAGCCAGTTGTCTTCATCGGCCAGATGCCGCTCATACCAGCGCTGCTGAACGATGCGGTAGGCATGTTCAAATAGTTCCTGTCTGGCCGGTCTGAGGGGTCGAGATTTCCGGGTGTAAGCCTGTTCCACCATCCAGCGATCTCGAGCAATCTCCTCCGCCGTTGGTCGATGCAGTTTCGCAGCAACCCATTCAATGACTCGCTCGGCCCGCCTCGTGGGCACGCGGAAGAGCCATGCCAAAGTCTCCACATCATACTCCAGGTGGCGATCTCGGGACGTGCCAAACATCGGACTGGCACCACCCCGATAGAAGGGCACCGTCGGCTTGCGCAGGCGCACTGGCCGTGGCGGGACCGCTACTCTTGCCCGCGCGTAACCTGGCAGGCACGCTGGATCAGCCTCGAGCGCATTCAGGCAGATTCGCCGGCCATACTCCCGCATGAGGAAGTGGTCGCTGCACGATCCCCCCGCCGCAACGAATCGGTCATAGATTACGCCAGCGATGTCGACGACGGAGGCTCGCTCCAGCTCAGCAACGGCCCACAACGTTGATAGGCGCATCTCAATGGCGGTCAGGCGAGTGTATGCAGGCAGCGTATCTAGGTCATCCCATCGAGCCACCGACCTGGCTACTTGGTCAGCCGAATCGTGCGCTAGGATGCCTAGGGACTGTCTCGCCTTGTGTCGAACGGCGTCGTCCCGGTTGTGGAGGAGGTCGCGCAAGAGATCGCAAACGGTTCGGCTGAGTGGCGAGTAGCCTTCCTGAAGCACCCGTCTCGATGCCGGCTCCGGAGGGACGACTGCGAGGGAGTCCTCTACGTCAGCACACACTATCTCCACCGCTTGCAGAAGGTCGTCGCTGGATACGAGCTCATCAGGCAGCCCGCACAAGACAACGATCGGCCAGTAGGGTTCGAAAACGCGCTGCTGAAGAGCGACTCGCTCGACCAGTTCGTTACGTGCTTTCTCAAGATCCAGGCGCGCTAGCGATTCAAACGCATTCCGAAGCCCGCTACTGCCCCAGTAGAGCTGGTCGAGCGCGGTGATGATGAGATCCTTCACTGCATGGATTGCGTCCGGATCGCCCGCCTCGGCTCGTCGAACCAACTCTGCGTCCTTCACCACCTCAGGGCCGATTTCTCCATCCTGTACGGAATCGGGGTCGCCTTGCTCGAGCGAACGCTTACGTGAGCGGATCGCCTCTCGGACTGCTTCGCCGTTTCTCTCTGAAAGATCGTGCAGCAACGCACCGGCCGCCCAATCGAAGAGTTGATCTGACGCGACTCGGCCTGTCGACGTGTCGACTCGATTCACCAATGCCTCGACTAGTTCCTTCGCCTCATCCAACTTCTCAGCACTCACTAGCCAGAGCAGCGCTACCCAGTCAATCGCGGAGAAAGCCTCGGGGGCGGAGACGAGCACGCGGTGGAGACTGGACCGCGTGTCTGGCACGCCCTCGTCCTCCACGTCGTGGTCCAGCTCGAGGATTAGGTCGAAGGCAGTCGGAAGATCGGTTTGGGCGAGCAAGCCAACGAGCCAAGGCCAGCTGTTGCCGGCATAGTGCCGGTTAGTGACCTCATGCGAGAGCTGGATAAGGCGACCCACGCGCTTCAGGAGTGGCACCGTGTCGTGGCCGCGCTTCCGCAATGTTTCAGCTAGTTCAAGAAGCGCATAGTATCGGGGTGGTTCGCAGACTCTCCCTGGCAAGCGACAGCGCACGCTCAACCCTCCCCAGCCTCCGTTCGACATCGGCTGCACTGAGTAGAAGCGAGCTTCGGTCGGGTGTCGCTCGTTCATGTTTGCGGATGTCGCTCACTGCTTCCTCTAGCCTTTTCTCGACCCAGGGCCTGGCAACGGGCCGCTCTGCAAGAACCTGGAGCACCCTCAGCTTGGGCTCAAGAAAGAGCCTCCCCACAGTCGATCCGGTCAGGTTCCACAACGCGTCACCGACTTCGGCGCCAAGCTCCCGGCCCCGTTCGAACGCCAAAGACGCTAGGCGAGGCGCCAGCTTTGAGAGGCTGCGCCGCGCATCGAAGAAGCTGCTCCAGTTCATCCAGTAAGGTCGTTCCCGCCCCCATGCCTGACATGCCACGCGCAGCACTTCTCCGACTTCCTGGTCGCTGCGGCCTTCGACATGCGCAACCTCCGCTTGCACAAGCGCAAGCCCCGCTTGATAGTAAAGCTCCGCGGCTCCCGTTCGATCGCGGTCCGACTCCCGAGTCTTGCCGAGCTCGAAATTGGCCTGCAACCCAGCCCGTTGGCGAAGCTTGACCAAATCGAGGAACTCCTCTGGGGACATGCCACGGTCGCCGACGAGGCCCGTTAGAAGATCCGGGGTAGCGGGCAGAGGTTCCTCCAAGTGGGCAATTTCCCTGGCAGCGTTGGAGTCACGGTAGATGTTGAATGCCAGAGTCGCCGCCGTGCGTCGAATTTCGTCGCTCCAGACGTGCCCCTGGCGGGCCAAGGCAATGGCAGCCTCCGCGTCCGTCGGGTCAGGTTGTCCCGCCCCTTCGCAGAGGCCAACAAGAGTTGCGAGGCGGTAGGGCTCAGCCAGTCCGGAGATCGAATCCCGTAGCTCTTGCTGCCGGCCAGCTTTGGCGGTGGCCTTCGCGACCGCGCGCACAGTCTCGCACCGGTAGCTGAGCTGTTCCTCTTCGGAGAGGATCTCCGCTGGCTGCTCGTACCAGGCCGGTCGTTGCCACTGAGAGGAGATGAGGTCCGTGAGCACACCGACCAGAGGTGTCCCACTCCATACTTGGCACGTGGCTTGGGCCGACACCGCGGCAATATCCCGCCGCGGCGCGTGAAACAGAGCCGTCGTTCGGGCGATGTCTAGGAGGAACCGCGCGTCCTCGGCTCGCCCGTTCTCGAAGGCCTCCTGGGCCAGCACACACCCCATGCGGAACTTGGCCTCGGGCTCGCCCATCTCGCGCAAAAGGTTAGTGGCTGCCAGTCTCTGCCCGCCCACCAGTAGCACACGCATGAGTGTCGAGAAATCAGCGTTGTCTTCACTGTAGGGCAGCCCTCCTGAAGACAGGAAGTAGCCCAGGCGATGTTCTACCTTCTGTGCGACCAGCATCGCCCTCACCGCCTCCGATAGGCTGAGCACCCGTGCGGCTGCCTGAGCCAAGAGATCCACACTGTTCCCTTATCTGGGAGGGCGCGGAGAAGGTGTCAAAGAGACGGTCGAGGAAATCGTAGTTGATCGCGCCGACTACCTCCGCCCAGCGCTCGGCCCCAGCTAGGTGGTGAGGCAACTCTGCCGCGAGCGGGTCGCCTTGTGGAGCTATGGCCGCCATGTCCGCGAGCTTGCCGTGCATGGTGGCCTCGCCGTCGGGGAAGAACCGTTCCTGGACAAACCGACGAAGGCTCGGGTGATAGAGGCGATACCGAGGCGGCGTGCTGTCGGACGCTGCGAGAATGAACCCCACGCTTCGCAGTTCCGCCAGAAGATCTTCTATGCGTTGGCCTGTTGAGTCAGCCACCTGCCGCAGGGTCAGCGACTCTCGCACCAGTGCCAGCGCTCGCAACAACGAAAGGGCGGCTGGCGATGGGTTGGCCAGCAAGCGATCGAAGTAGTCCTCAATTCCTGCGAACGCCTGGTCACCCAGTTGGTCCAAAGCTGCAAGACGCCGCTCCGGCTGATCCCCCCGTAGCTGACCGCAAATCGTGCGCAGCACGAGAACGTTTCCAGCGCTCAGACCGACAATGCGTTCCACAAGATCCCCACTGGAATCTGGCTCCAGTGCGGGCTTGGCTGACCCTCGTGGTTCGGCTGTCTCGGCTATGCCGAGCAGACACCGGACGATCTCCACCGCCATCTCTTCGGGCAAGACTGGCATGGAGAGGTGGTTCACGTTCTCGCTCGGCCGCTGGAGCCAGTCCGGCAGGAAGTGTGTTCCCTGCGCACTGATGACCAGAACCACGTGGGCGGGAGGTCGCTTGATGATCTCGAGGAAGCTGGTTGGCCCTAGGGCTCGTCTGGCGTCATCAACGCCGTCGATGACAATGACGGCCGGGCTCTCTTCGGAGCTGGCAGCGCCAACGGCATCAAAGATCTGTTCCAGTTGAGCACGCCGCTCTTCCTCTGAGGCAGCGGTGCCCGACCTGGCAGCAATGCCTGGCCTTCGCGCCACTCGGTCTGTGTATCGGTCCCAAATGCCGCGTGCGATATCGACTAGGAACTGCCATTGGCCTGCCCGCTGGCGGATGTCGTCGTCACGGTCGTCTACTCGGCACGCGTAGAACGGGTATTCCTTGCTTTGGGCCCATTCTGCAAGCTGCACTGTCTTGCCGCTACCAGGCGAACCAATCAGGACAAGAACGCCCCCTGAACGAGCCAGAGGACCAATGTGAGCGTCGATTTGCTCCGCGAACGCAGAGAACGGCACATAGACCTCCGGCCGTGCGATGTCGTGGGCTAGGCCAGGCGATGCGGACAGGCCAAGCCAACCAGCCACATCCTCACGCGTGACGCGCTTTCCAGCCTGCCCAGGAGTGCAAAGCTTGGCGACACGCTGCACGATGGTGTCCCGCCACCGTTCTGGGGGAAGGTATTGGGCACGCAGAAGCGCATCCAGCAGCTTCTGCGTGGCATCGAGTGCGGCGTTGCCAAGGCCGGCCTCAAGACGGAGGCTTCGCAAGACAGCAGCTATGGCACCAGCGTCGTCCGACTCGACGGCCTGACTGACGGTCTCCCACAGTTCGTGTGCATCGCCTGCGCTCGCTTGCCGAGCGGCATCCAAGCGTCCCGCCAGCTCCCAGTCATCAAGCCCAGCCCACTCCTCCCATAATCTCTTCTGTTCTCGCAGGACCGGGCTAGCAGACCGGTTGGTGTGCACCTTGAGATCGAGTGCCCGTCCCTGCAGCGGCACGGCTCTGCTAAACGTCCATAATCTGCCGATCGCTTTCCACCACTCGCCAGGCTGGAGAACGCGCTCCTGTGGACGCTGGGACCAGCGAACCTGAATCAGCTCGAGCGCGTCGTAGCGGTCGACGGCAACGTCAACGGCGTCCTCCTCAGCTGAACCAGTGTCAAGGCCCTCCAGGTAGACAGCACGCACTCCCCAGGTGTCTGGGTCGAGCAGTTCCAGGACCCGGGTCGCGGCATACAAGTGGTGGAGGACGTTGCCAGCCTGCTGAGCTGGGCCACCGCCTGTTGACTTGCCCCTGTCAATCTCCCCCATGTCGATACTCATTGTAATCCACAGTCTCGCGCACGAGAAGGAGCCGCATGACTCCCTATGAGCCTCAGAGGCAACTCTCTGGGGACGTCATCCTGCTCCGTCGGCAGGTGATCATCAAACGGCATAGGCCGGTGAGCCGTCAGCCTTCAAGCGAGGTTGCGCAGGAGGACAGCCATTTCTCGCTGGATCTTGAGGGCGCTGTCCAATGCGTCGAAGTCGTAGGCACTGGCCACCGGCCGCGCCCAGCGGCGCCGGGGGGGGCCCCAACGGCAGGGCGACCCGCCCTCATTATGGGTCTGGCAGCCGAAGGTGGCCAATTCCACCACCTTCCG
>CAZTKW010000174.1:4284-6959 GCA_964614315.1 uncultured Pirellulales bacterium | reverse complement strand
GGACGATATCTATGTTTCACCTTCTCAAATCAGGCGTTTTGGACTGCGGACAGGAAACATCGTATCAGGCCAAATCAGACCGCCGAAAGAATCGGAGAAATATTTCGCACTTCTGCGTGTTGAAGCCATCAATTACGAAGACCCGGACAACCTTTCCGAGAAAGCGGTATTTAGTGATTTGACACCTTTGCATCCGGAGCAACGTCTTATACTTGAGACCACCCCTGAAGAGTTGAATATGAGAATAATTGATATGGTAACGCCGGTAGGAAAGGGCCAGCGGGGTCTGATTGTCGCTCCGCCGCGAACCGGCAAGACAGTACTTTTGCAAAAAATCGCAAACGCCATAAGTACAAATTGCCCGGAAGTGAGACTGATAGTGTTGCTGATTGACGAAAGACCGGAAGAAGTTACGGAAATGCAGCGCAAAACCGCTGAAGACGTCGAGGTCATAAGTTCCACTTTCGATGAACCGGCTTCGCGTCATTGCCAGGTGGCTGAAGTCGTAATCGAAAAGGCAAAGCGGCTTGTAGAATATGGTAATGATGTGGTAATTCTACTGGACTCGATAACCCGGCTTGCACGTGCTTATAACACCGAGATGCCGCACTCCGGCAAAATCCTGACCGGTGGTGTTGACGCCGGTGCAATGCAGATGCCGAAGAAGTTTTTCGGAGCGGCAAGAAATGTTGAAGACGGCGGCTCTCTGACCATCTTTGCTACAGCCTTAATTGATACCGGCTCAAAAATGGATGAAGTTATCTTCGAGGAATTCAAGGCAACCGGAAATATGGAATTGCACCTAGACAGACGTCTTGTTGACAGAAGGATATGGCCGGCTATCGATATCAGCAGAAGCGGAACAAGAAGAGAAGAACTGCTGCTTGAACCAAGGGAACTTGAGCTTGTATATCGAATCAGAAGGGTCCTTAGCGACCTGAATCCCGTTGAAGCAATCGAATTGCTAAAGAGCAGACTCCTCAAGTGCCGGACAAATGCTGAATTCCTGATGACAATGAATATTGACTAAAGCCCCTGCTCCGGCTGAGGCTGCTAAACTAACAGTCAACATATTGAGCGGTTTGTTCGAGCTTAATTGTTTGCTTTACATTACTGTCTGATTTTATTAGGATAGAATTCCGGTATTTAAGTCTTTTGCCGGAATTTTTTTATAGATAACTTCGAAACCTGGTAGGTAGTATGACAGAACAGCTCTCGAAAGTTTATGAACCTAAAACAATAGAGCAGCAGACAGGTGAGATCTGGTCGGCCGGCGGCTATTTCCATGCAGAAACACCGGCGGATGGTAGGCAAGCCCCTTGTAAGCCTTATGCTATTATGATTCCCCCGCCTAATGTAACTGCGCCGCTGCACCTTGGTCACGCATTGAATAACACACTGCAGGATGTTCTGATTCGATACCACAGGATGCAAAATTTCAACACATTGTGGATGCCCGGTACAGACCACGCCGGAATTGCCACACAAACAGTCGTTGAAAAACAATTGCTCTCGGAACAGGGCAAACGAAGAACAGACTTCGAACGTGAGGAATTCGTAAGCCACGTACAGAACTGGAAAGACGAATACGAAGCCCGTATTATCGAACAGCTAAAAGCTATGGGCTGTTCCTGTGACTGGGACAGGACACGTTTTACTATGGACGAGGTCTGCGCTAAGGCTGTTCGAGAGACGTTCTTCAGGCTGTTCAGGGATGGTTTGATATATCGAGGCAAACGGCTTGTAAACTGGGACCCCGCTACGCAAACGGTATTAGCCGATGATGAGGTCGAGCACGAGACAGTGCAGGGACATTTCTGGTACTTGCGTTATCCACTTGCTGAGCCGGTCGAAATTGACGGTAAGCGTGTCGAGCATGTTACTGTCGCCACTACACGTCCGGAGACAATGCTTGGCGATACTGCTGTTGCATTGAATCCGGCGGACAAACGAGCTAAAGAACTGGTTGGCAAAAAAATTCGCCTTCCGATTGTAGGCCGACTCATCCCTGTGGTTGCCGACGAGCACGTTGTTTTGCCAAACCCTGAAAGTGAAGATGAAAAAGCAAGGTTCTCCACCGGCTTTTTGAAAGTTACACCCGCCCACGACCCAGACGACTGGGAGATTGGTTTGCGGCAAAATCTGCCGGTTGTCAATGTAATGGCGCCGGACGGCTCTATCAGTGATAAGTACGGCTGGGAAGACGCCGCCACACCCGAAGCACAATCACTGCTTGGAATGGACCGTTTTGAAGCGCGTGAGGCGATTGTTGAATGGTTCCGGCAGGAGAACCTGCTTGAAGATGTTCGCGAATATGTTCACGAAGTCGGCCACAGTTATCGCAGCCATGTACCTATCGAGCCGTACCTGTCGGACCAGTGGTATATAGCGGTAAAAAGACCTATTGAACATCTAGGGGAAAAGTTCGGCGACGGCTTTATTGAAAGTACCGATGTGCCGGTGAATTCTTTGGCAGGTTTTGCTCTCAAGCCATTGCTTGACGGGCGGCTGCGTTTTACTCCCGAACGCTATGCTAAGACCTATCAAAACTGGCTGGAAAACCTCCGGGACTGGCCTATCAGCAGGAAGCTTTGGTGGGGTCAATGTATAGATATTTTGTGATGAAGTATCAATTTCATTGACATAAACGTATATGTTTGGGATTGTTCTTCTTT
>CAZTKW010000174.1:0-4274 GCA_964614315.1 uncultured Pirellulales bacterium | reverse complement strand
CTATCAGCAGGCAGCTTTGGTGGGGACACAGAATCCCTATTTGTTCAGGCACTATCAATCTCAAAGACAAAAACGACAAAGATTGGGTTAGGACATTTTATAAAGTTGGAATAGACCATCTATTTGATGGAGAGCGGACAGACGAGATAGCGTGGTGTGTTATAAACAATGAAACCGGTGAAATTATTCAAAACCCGAATCAAGAATTCCATGAGAAGAAAGAAGGTGAATACACACTCTATATATGTACTCTGACAGACAAATACGGAATTTATCTTGATAGAAAAGCTGGTTTTCAACGTGACCCAGATGTTCTTGATACGTGGTTTTCGTCGGCTCTATGGCCGTTCAGCACGCTTGGCTGGCCGGATGATACGTTGGAACTTAAAACGTTCTATCCGGGAGATGTGCTTTGCACTGCCCGTGAGATTATCACGCTGTGGGTCTCGCGTATGGTTATGATGGGCCAATACTGTGCCGGCGATATTCCGTTTACTGACGTGTATATTCACGCAATGATTCAAGACGGCGAAGGGCGCAAGATGTCCAAGAGTCTGGGAAATGGTATTGACCCATTGGTAGCAATCGACAGTCACGGCGCAGATGCAATGCGTTTTACCCTGGCCAGCATGACTACAGACACACAGGACATTCGGATGCCGGTTGTATCAATGACTCTGCCGGACGGGCGCCAAGCCAACACATCACCAAAGTTTGATGTCGGGCGAAACTTCTGCAATAAGCTTTGGAACGCTTCGCGTTTTGCGCTGATGAATCTCGATGGTGCCACCCCAGATGAATTTGATAAAGACAAAATGACAATCACCGACAAGTGGATTCTTTCCCGTCTGGCACAGACTATAGCCGAAGCTACAAAGTCGCTGGAGCACTTCAAATACAGTGAGCCGCTGTCTCAGCTTTACAGATTTTTCTGGAATGATTTTTGCAACTGGTATCTCGAGTGGCTCAAACCACGAATGAAAGACAAGCTACAAAAACCGATTGCCCAAAACGTTCTGGCTTTTGTGCTGGACCAGACCTTGCGGCTGCTGCATCCCTTCATACCGTTCATCACCGAAGGAATATTTCAGAAGCTAAACGAAATCGCACCAGTAAGGAAACTTACAGGTTTGGTTGAAGCCAGAGAGGCAGAGGCTCTGGTATGTGCGGAATGGCCGAATAAAAGGGACTTCCTTGTGGATACTGATTCTGAAAAACAAATTGAGATTATCCAAGCCGCAATTCGAGCCATAAGAGACATAAGAAGCAATAGAAATATACCACCAAAGGAACTCAAAGTTGTATCCATAAAGTCGCAACAAGAAAACGTTGATATTCTGAACCGAAATGCCGAACTCATCCAGCAGTTGGCTGGTGTAACAGATTTTAATGCAGGTATAGCAGTTGAGAAACCAGTAAACGCCGCAGTTGCAATCGCGGATGCAACGGAAGTTTACGTACATGATACAATAGATACGAAAGCCGAGCGACAAAAGCTGGAGAAACAAAGGGAAAAGACAGAAAAGGTCAGGAAGGCAGTAGAGAGCAAGTTAAGAAATGAAAACTTTATTACTAGGGCCAAGCCGCAGGTTGTAGCCCAAGCTAGGGAAAAACTGGCGGAACTGAGTAAACAATTAGGAACTATTGAAGAACATCTCGCACAACTGGACGAATAATACTATGTTAAGTATGATATTTGCTGCAGAAAACTAAAAACTCGATAATATATGAAGCGGTGTCAAAATGGATGTGGAAGCTGAACTCTCACGTATAATAATTAACGAGACCTCCGACCAGCAGATAATCGTTCTAAAAGAGCGTGACGGCAAGCGAAGTTTTCCCATTGTTATCGGCATAGTTGAAATTTTTGCGATCGACCGGCGGCTGAAAGGTCTAAAGCCTCCCCGGCCTATGACTCACGACTTGCTGGACAGTGTAATCAAGAGTCTCGATGCGAAAATAGAAAAAATCGTCATAAATGACCTTCGTAATCATACCTTCTATGCGAAGATATACCTCGATTCGAACGGCAAAACCATCGAAATTGACTCCCGTCCCTCCGATGCTATTGCCCTGGGCGTGGCGTCAAATACCCCTATTCATGTTGCCGAGCACGTTTTCGACAAGACTGCTCAGTAAGGAAACCTGAAATCAGCAATAGCCCTACACCGATACAGAGCATACTGTCGGCGACGTTGAATGCCGGCCAATGCCTGCCCGGCCAGTACACAACATCAATGAAATCCCGCACCATGCCGTTGTTAAAAATTCTGTCATAAAGGTTGCCGCAGATGCCTGCTGAAAACAGGCCAAGGGCAATATGGACTGACTTTTGCTTACTTCCGCTTAAAAAGAATATTCCAAAAATCACTATCAGCGCAAAGATTGAAATCACCGTCAAAAAGTAACGCTGACCCGAAGCTATTCCAAAAGCCGCCCCATCATTTAATGCTATTACCAGTCCTAAAAAGCCGTCTATAATCGAAAAGCCGTAGGGATAGTTGGAACTAAGCCAGTCGAACACAGCCTTTTTGCTCCACAAATCCAGGGCTATTCCGCCCGCCGTCAAAGACCAGAAAATGAGATGGGCCTGCAAACTCGGCGGAGCAAAACCCTGGCGATTCAAAAAAGCCCGACCAAAACTCGGCAGGGCATCATTTTCTTCTCTCTTGGATTCTGTCACACTAAAAAATCTGCCAAAATTAATTAATTCGAATGTTTTTCTATTAGCTTTGCTAAACCTTCATAATTAGGCTGGTTCGGTTTGATTTCCAAAGACAGACGCCATTGCTCAACTGCTTTTGCTTTTAGCGACTTGTCCCTGTTGTTATGTGATTTGAGCATGTATGCAACTCCCAGAACTTTGTGTGCATACCAGTCCATTTGGTCTATCTCAATTGCCTTACCACAGTTTGCAATCGCTTTTTCGAGGCTTTCATCCAATGATGCCTTAAGTTCAAGGTCTTCTCCACCGGCCTCTTTTAGGTCCTTGTAAACTTTGAAGTTTTCGTCATAAAGGCGGAGATAGTAGTATCCGAGATAATGATATGCGGTACTATTATCAGGTTTGCTTTTTATCGCAGCAGTTAACAGCTCTTTTGCCGGTTCGTTGCGGTTTGTTCTAAGATAGGCAACTGCTAAAGATGTCATAATCTCAGGATTGTCACTGTCTGCTTCAAGCGCTCGCTTATAAGAGCCAATAGCCTTTTCATGGTCTTTTTTCGATTCGTAAATATCGCCGAGCATCTTTTGGATTTCCATGATATCGGGCTCAATCTCCTCGGCGCGCCGGCCGTAAACCAGGGCGTTGTTGTAGTCCTCAATTTCATAGTAAGATTTGGCGGCGTTAACGTGTGCTTCGAAATGGTTTGGTTTGAGTTCGCAGGCTCTGACATACGCCTTTACCGCCTGTGCGAATTGTTTCATTATCCGATAAACGCGCCCGAGACTGAAATAGTCGTCGAAAGACCAGGGATTCACCCTTGTTGCTTCGTTATAAGAGGTGGCGCTTTTTTCATAATCCTGCATTTTTTCATAGATTTCACCAAGCAAAGAGTAAGCCGGAGAGAAATCCTTATTTAATTTCATCGCGGAGTTGAGTTTTTCGACTGCCTCTTTATCTTCGCCGCTCTCGCTGAGCATTACCGCATCGACATATAAATCAGCAGCCTGCTGTTCCGGTCCGCAGCCTGTCGAAAACAACAAAAAAAGCAAAAAGTAGCAACTGAAAAATAAAACATAATTCACCTTTACCTTTTGCCTTTTGCTTTGGGCCATTGTGGTAATGGTGCTGTTAGACATGTATACGACTCCCTTTTTCTTCTATTTGGACAACTCTTGCACCGGTCATTCGCCGGCAGTTAGCTCAATAAATTCTTAATTAGCAACTAATTACACCATCTTTATTTTATCAGCCATTCCAATCGCTGTCAAAAACTTTCAATACAAAAATATTGTTTTTTGAACGTCCCTGCTAAATGTTTGACATATCTTATACAGCTTTATATCATATTTGGTTCGGATTTAAATTATAGGCGAGGCGTTGCCTCGTCTATGTTGTTTTTGTTGAAAGGTCTTTTTCTTATGGCTAAACAAAAAGCAATTGCTTCACTTCAGGGCAGGCCGTTCCTACTGATTATACGTGACGGCTGGGGATATAATCCGAATCCTGATGAGGATGAATATAACGCCGTAAAACGAGCCAATACACCCACAGATGATATGCTGATGGCTGACTACCCCAACTGTCTTATCCATACCAGCGGTGAAGATGT
>CAZTKW010000173.1:0-6963 GCA_964614315.1 uncultured Pirellulales bacterium | reverse complement strand
AGATTTGAAAGATATTGCTCAATAACGTAACAAAGGTACCAACGTCCCCCATTACCCATTACTGAGGAGGTTGTTCAAGGATCCATCTTATTGAACCGCTGGATTACCTCCCCTTTGTATATCTGATGAACCGGTCATATCTCATTATTACAGACTCCGGCGGGATACAGGAAGAAGCGCCCTCTTTGGGCAAACCGGTTCTGGTGATGCGGGAGACTACCGAGAGGCCAGAGGCGGTCGATGCCGGTACAGTCAGGCTTGTCGGGACCGACACTTCAAAGATCGTTAAAGAAGCCGAAATGCTCTTAAATAACAAGGGGCATTACGAAAAAATGGCTTCTGTCCTTAATCCCTATGGTGATGGGAAAGCTGCGGGCCGTATCGTGAAAATTGTAGCCAGGTTCGGAAAGTGATTACCGCGTTGCTGAGTAAAAGATTCGATCGATTGCAGCATTTAAAGGAGATACTGTCACAGTAGCCGATTGCATACCGACTTCCGCCCTCTGATCTCTGATCTCCGACCTCTGCTTGCCCCGTGAAACGCGCAGCCTCTTTCACTGGGGTCCTCTGTCCTTACTCCTCAGCGGGCGGATAAAGTTATGAAATTTAATTCATCAAAAATTTGACCAATTGACTCTCAGCCTGTAAAATCAATAAAACCATAAATCCTTTTGGAACAAACCTCCTCTTTTAAGGTATGACAAACATGAACAACATCTTCATCCATCCATTATCTGATGTTCAAACTGAACAAATTGGAAATGGAACGCGAATATGGCAATTCTGTGTTATACTCAAAGGTGCTAAAATAGGAGATGAATGTAATATTTGTTCTCATTGCTTTATCGAAGATGATGTGATTATTGGTAACCATGTGACTGTTAAAAGCGGTGTCCAGTTATGGGACGGTGTGCGTATTGAAGATGACGTTTTCATAGGCCCCAACGTTGCCTTCACCAATGATCAATTTCCCCGAAGTCAGCATTACCCTGATAAATTTCTTAAAATCGTTATACGGCGTGGTGCTAGTATCGGTGCCAACGCGACGCTCCTGCCGGATATCATGATCGGGGAAAACGCTATGATCGGTGCTGGCGCTGTTGTAACAAAAGATATCCCGGCCAATGCCCTCGCCGTGGGGAACCCAGCGCGAGTTGTTCGTTATCTTGAAAATAAAAAAATGAGCAATCGGCATGACGGATATACTTGAAAAACAACACCCGACCTTAAAGCCATCCCGCTCGGTTTACGATGCCGCCATAATTCAGTTTCCAAGAATTTTGGATGACCGTGGAAATCTAACTTTTGTTGAGGCCGATCGTCATATCCCTTTCCGGATTGCCCGTGTTTATTGGATCTATGACGTTCCGGGCGGCGAATCCCGCGGCAGCCATGCATATCGGGAACTCCAAGAAGTGATCATCGCCCTATCTGGCAGTTTCGAAGTATTCCTGGACGACGGCATGGCTCAGAAGACCATTACCCTTAGCCGGGCCTATTACGGATTGTATGTCCCTAATATGATATGGAGACAAATGCATTCGTTTTCCACCAACGCAGTGGCCCTTGTGCTGGCCTCGCTTCCCTACAACGTAGACGACTACATCCGCGATTACGATCAATTTAAAATGACAAACAGAACCCCATGACCGTCACCGTCCACGACTGCAAGCTTATCGACCTGCCAAAAATCAGCACGCGCAAAGGTGCCATTACGCCCATTTACGGCGGCGAGCATGTGCCCTTCGAGATCAAACGTGCCTATTATCTTTATGATGTCCCCGGCGGCGCATCCCGGGGCGGCCACGCGCATCTTCATTTGCAACAACTGGTCGTATCGGTCATGGGCGCCTTTGATGTGGTTGTTGATGACGGGCACGAGAAAAAACGGTTCCACCTGGACCGGGCATATTATGGCCTTTACATCCCCATCATGATCTGGAGGGAACTTGAAAACTTCTCCTCCGGTGGCATCTGCTTGGTGCTGGCCTCTGCGCCTTATGATCCGGATGATTACATTCGCGACTATGACGTTTTTCTGACTGCTCGAAGGAGTAGTAAATGACACAGATCTCTTTTCTCAATCTTAAGGCGATTAACCAGCGGCATAAAGCAGATCTGGAAGCCGCTTTTCGTCGTGTTCTTGACTCCGGCTGGTATATCCTGGGTCAGGAAGTTGAGTCGTTTGAAGCGGAATTTGCCACCTATTGCAACGTCAAACACTGCATCGGGGTTGGAAACGGACTGGATGCGCTCCATTTGATTCTGCGAGCAATGGACATCGGTGCGGGAGATGAGGTCATAGTCCCGGCCAATACGTATATTGCCACTTGGTTGGCTGTCTCCTATGCTGGTGCCACGCCCGTTCCCGTCGAGCCGGATGAAAGAACCTACAACATCGATCCCGCCCTCATCGAAGAAGCCATAACAACTCGGACCCGCGCCATCCTGCCGGTTCATCTCTACGGGCAACCGGCCGATATGGATACCATTCTTGAAATCGCAAGGCGTCACAATCTGAAGGTGATTGAAGACGCGGCCCAGGCGCATGGGGCCAAATACAAAGAAAAGAGGACCGGCGGGCTGGGGAATGCCGCCGGGTTCAGCTTCTATCCGGGTAAAAATCTCGGTGCCTTGGGCGACGGCGGCGCCGTGACGACTGACGATCCCGGGCTCGCCGCGAAGGTTCGTTCCCTCCGGAATTACGGCTCTCAAATCAAGTATCACAATGAAGTGAAAGGCTTTAATTCCCGCCTTGATGAGTTGCAGGCGGCCATCCTCCGAGTAAAATTGCTCAAATTGGATGAATGGAACGAGAGGCGAAAAATCATCGCGGATCTTTATCGCAAGGGACTGGCAAATATACCGGAATTGACATTGCCGTATGTTCCGGACTGGGCAGAACCAGTCTGGCACCTTTTTGTCGTTCGAACTTCAGAACGAGACCAATTGCAAAAACATCTCACAGATTGCGGAATCCAAACCTTGATTCATTACCCCGTGCCACCCCACAAACAGGAAGCATATTGCGGAATGGCATCAATAGCTCTCCCTATCTCAGAAAAAATTCATAGAGAGGTTTTAAGTTTGCCAATGGGGCCGGCGATGACGAAGGGGGATGTCGGCAATGTAGTGAAGGCTGTAAGCCGCTTTATTCACAAATTTCCGAAATGAGTATGAAGAATAAGACAGGCGTGAATTTAAAGATTCACCATTTTAAACCCTCTTTCCTGCTGCGGGCAGCTCGAAGCGTTTGGGCGTCAAGAAAAGTTACTGAATGCAAGTATAGCGTACCCATCCGGATACACAACACATTCCAAAATCTCAAAATTTCTGTTGCTCCTACAGCAAAATTTATATGTAATGGTATTATAAGGATCGAGTCATGGCAGGGTGGAAATGAACCCGTATCCATCACGCTTGGAGAAGAAAGCGAATTGATTATCGATGGAGACTTTATTATGGGGAATGGAACGCGGATCTATGTTGATAAGGGGGCATCGCTGTTCATTGGGGGCAAGAGAAATGAAAGCGCATCCGGTATTACGGAAAAAAGCCTGATCATGGTGAAAAAAAAAGTCCATATCGGCACTGATTGTATCATAGCATGGAATGTTTTTATTACAGACTGTGATTGGCATTCAATTTATGGAAAAGATAAGCAAGATGATGTCATAATAGGAGATCACGTGTGGATTGCATGTAATGTAAGCATTCTAAAAGGCTCTAAAGTAGGGAATAATTGTATTGTCGGTGCCCATTCCGTAATATCAAAAGAATCAATTCCGGATGGAGTGCTTGTTGCCGGGAATCCGATGAAAATCCTCGCGAATAATGTACGGTGGAATCGGGATATGTTGAATACTGAAGAACTGGGAAAGTGAGACATTTTACAAAAAACTTACAAAGCAATGACTTCCCTTGCTGATGAATAGCCCCGCTAATAATTCCTATGGACAGATCCTGAAATCCACTTCCCTGATCGGTGGTTCATCGCTGATCAAAATGGCCATCGGCATGGTGCGCACCAAGTTCGTGGCTGTATTGCTGGGACCGGCGGGGGTGGGCTTGATGGGGTTCTATACCGCCATTACCGGGATGGTTGGCACGGTTGCAGGCATGGGCATCTCTACCAGCGGAGTGCGCCAGATTGCCGAGGCACACGGCACAGGGGATCAAGACCAGGTTGCGCGTACCGTCAAATCCCTGCGTCGCACCGTCTGGTTGACCGGCATCCTTGGCTTGGCGATAACAATACTGGCAAGCTCTTTTTTATCCCGAATTTCCTTTGGCTCAACCGATTATTCCCTTGCCATCGCGTTGCTGAGCAGCACCATTCTTATGGCCAATATCACCGCCGGTCAGTCCTGCATACTGCAAGGAACACGGCGCATCGCGGACCTGGCCCGCGTCAGCATCCTCGGCGCATTTGCCGGAACGATGCTCAGCATCCCCTGTTATTATTTCTGGGGACAGGGCGGTATCGTCCCCGGACTGATCCTCACTGCCACGGCAGCCTTTGCCACCACCTGGTGGTATGCGCGGCGGATTCATGTCAAGCCCATAATCCTATCCTTGCGGAAAAGCCGGGAAGATGCAGTCGTGTTACTTCGTTTTGGCATTCCACTGATGCTTGCCGGCCTGACGACTGCGCTGACCGCTTATCTGATTCGAGCCTTACTGATCCGGCAGGTGGGTTTAGATGGGGTCGGCATCTGGCTTGCGGCCTTCAGTATTTCCGGTGTTCTGGTAAATTTCGTTCTTGGTTCCATGGGCACGGACTACTATCCAAGACTTACCGCCGTTGCGCATGACAACCGCCTGGTAAGTCAGCAGGTCAATACACAGACCGAAATCGCCCTGCTTCTGGCCGTGCCCGGCCTGGCTGCAACTATAATATTTGCTCCACTTGCGATAACAATCTTTTACTCCGGAAAATTCGATGCTGCGGTTAATATCCTCCGCTGGTCCGTCTATGGCATATTTGGCCGAGTCATATCGTGGCCATTAGGCTTTGTGTTACTGGCCAAAGGCATGGGAAAAATCTTCTTCTGCACGGAGATCTTAAGCAATGTGTTCTATGTATTCGCAATCTGGCTCTGCACGCACCTATGGGGCCTCCCAGGAACCGGTATTGCGTTCCTTCTTTTGTATGTCGTCGTAAGCGTTGTAGTCTATGCTGTTGTGAATGCGATTAGTCGCACGACATGGACCCGAGCCAATTTTGCCCACATTATTATCTTCGGCGCCCTGCTTGCCCTTGTCGGACTCATCAGCGCATTTGTCGCAATATGCTGGGTTCGATGGACCTCCAATCTTCTGATCTTGGCTGCGATCAGTATCCATTGCATACGCCGTCTTTCGCACAAATCAGGCATTGACATACATACGTTACTTGCCAGATTCAGCATTAGATAGAATACGCTAAGTCGGGAGTAAAGTAATGTTCAAAAAGTTTGCAAGGATATAAACCATTAGATGACCGAACGTCCGCTTATTACATTTGCCCTTTTTGCCTACAATCAGGAGCAGTTTATAGAAGAGGCAGTTCAAGGAGCCTTTGCACAAACCTACTCGCCGCTGGAGATTATTCTATCGGATGACGGATCAAGCGATCAAACGTTTGCGATTATCTCCAGAATGGCAAGTGAATACTGCGGGCCACACAAGATTATTCTAAACCGTAATGAACAAAATCAAGGTTTAATCCCGCATCTTAACAAGGTAGTTATTGAGTTGTCACATGGCGAAATTATTGTCGCAGCGGCAGGGGATGACGTATCATTGCCTACAAGAGCAGAGATGCTTTATAAACTCTGGGATGATAATAACCGAAAGGTTTGCTCTATGTACTCTTCTGCTTACGCGATTACCCACGATGGGAAGGATTTGGGTATATTGCGACCCACTAACAATATATCAGATATAGTCAAGTATATTGATGATGAAGTGGTTGTGTCTGGGGCCTCAAGTGCTTGGCACAAGTGTGTATTCGAAATTTTTGGGGGAATAGATAATGGAGTAATACTTGAAGATGCTGTTATTGGCTTTAGAGGGCTATTATTAGGCAGCGTTGGTTACATAGATGTGCCACTAGTTAAATATAGACAAGGTGTTGGCATAACATCTAAATTGCGAACCCCTGATAATTGGGGGGCATGGGAGTTATTGAATCAGCATAGAAAAGACATGGAAAAAATAAATTTTTCAGATAGTAATCTTGAATGTGCTTTAAGACGACGAGAACTTAAATATGAATATCGAAAGGCTTTACTGTCGACAAATATCGGTAGAGTTAGCAAAAGTATAAAAGCAATATTTGGCGGGGTGCCAGTACGTCTCGTTTTAAAAGATTATATTAAATATAGACATCCCTCGCTATATACAACCATTGTTAAAATTAAACGAACCTTTTTTATGTCAATAGGGCTTGCGCAAAAAAACTTGCGGCCTTTCAAATAACCTTTTACAAATCTTAATTGCCGGTTATTTTGGACAGTAGTGGAAATTATTAAAAGGTGCGAGATTAAATCACTTGTCGATGCAACATGCAGTGATTTTCTCTGGATGAACAAAACAGATTTTTTCATTGAATCATATTTTGGAGTTGATAAAGTCCTATGTCAAAAGACTTAAGAGGGGGAAAATAGATGCCTGAAAGCAATTTAAAAAAAATAGCTAGAGGGCTTATTCCGCCCTTTATTTATTCCAGGCTTGCTCGAATTAAAGCTTTCAAGAAAAAAAGGAAGGCAAAATCTGTCTGGCAACTAGTTAAGAACGGACTTCTCCAAGGTAGACAGCTTTTCCTTTCAACCTCAAAAGGTAGTTGGCAGGAAAGTATGATTGAAGGAACATACGATCAATTCATTTTTGAATATATAAAACAAGTTGGTGTTGAAGGAACAGTTATTTTTGATATAGGCTCTCATATTGGTTATCACGCCCTTACTTTTGCGCAGTTCG
>CAZTKW010000172.1:4389-6977 GCA_964614315.1 uncultured Pirellulales bacterium | reverse complement strand
ATTTCACCGCTTCCCTCAGCCCCGCCTTCTTCGACGACTAACTCATCGGGTTGGCTCTCTCCTTCTGTACCTTCGCTCGTCGTTATGACAGGGAGTGTGACTGCTTCCGGCTCTGGTGCTGGACCAGGCTCAAAAGTTGAAATCAAAGATGCGACAAAGCTGTCGAATGCCCCGTTTAATCCCGCGACAAGGTCCTCTTGCGAGGGCGCCTCAGAGGTTATAAAAACTTCTTTAGACTCGTTCACTTCCTGAACAAACACACCCTGAGATTCACCAATGCCGGCTAATTGTTCTTCTGTTGGGCCTTCTGGCGACTCTTCTGCTGAAGTTTCTGTAGGGCCTTCTAATGTTTCTTCTGCTTTTACTGTTTCAGTGCTTCCAAGCAGTCCCGCGATGGTTGCCCCGACCGTTAAAAGCATACCGTCTATCTGTTCAGCCGCTGCCGCCTGCATCTGTTCTTGCTCGATCGCAGCAAGCACATCGGCAAAGTTAATTCGAAGACGAACGTCGGCTACGCCCGTGTAATGTCCTTCAAGCAGATTTCGGATAACGCCGGGAAGCTCTTCTTCCTCCTGCTCGATTGGAGGCGTTTCCCCTGACAATGGTTCGGATACTGGCGGTTCCGGCGGTGTTTCTTCCGGCTGAGCCGCTGGCTCGATAAAGGGTGTGACCGGTGGTAAACTGCCGTCTATTTCCATAGCGCACCTCTGAAAAAAATCCAAAAAGCCTCTTTACTATGTCTTATCGATGGGAAGTACGAAAACTTTAGCACAGACTAATGTTTTTTCAAAACGTTACCGCCCGAACACTCTGAACAAATTTCAAATATCATCTCGACCGGTTTGCTGCTGCCAGCCGTATAATTGGTACTTATGCTCTGCAAAGCGGTTTTTATCGGAAATAACTGCTCTCTCTGCTGAATCACCACACAAAAGCCTGTCAAAAATTAATCTGTTAGTGTATAATCCACTGGAAGGTTTTTTCTTAGGAGCAAAAGATGAAAAAGACATTACTATTGCTATGCTTAATACTTTTCGTAACTGCCGGCTGCCAGAGTAAAACCGCCTCAACAAGGCCGCTAATCGGAATAACAAGCGTATATAAGCTGTACGATAACGACAACTCAGCCGCCTCCGTCGTGGACTTTACTTATGTACGTGCCGTCGAAGAAAACGGCGGTACGCCCGTTATCCTCCCCACCGTCGCCGGTGATGTTCCTATCTCTCACTATGTCGATATCCTTGACGGCCTCGTTTTGGTCGGCGGTGCCGATATCCCCCCCTTGGCTTATGGACAGCTACCCCACGAAACTGTCGTGCTGATGCCAAACCAGCGATACAAATTTGAAAGCAGGTTGATTTCACTTTGGCTCCGTACCAGCAAACCTATTCTCGGAGTCTGTCTCGGAATGCAGTTCACAAACATCGTTTCCGGCGGAACTATGATTCAGGACATACCTTCGCAGGTAGGTACAACGGTAATTCATCGAGGCAATCGCGCCTATCACTACGTAAACATCCAGCCCGCCAGCATCCTCGCTCAAATCCTCGATACCGACAGGCCCTTTGTTTATTCCAGCCACCATCAGGCCGTAAAAGACCTCGGTGCTTCCCTAAAGGTCATTGCCCGAAGTGACGATGGGGTTATCGAAGCCCTCGAACGAACTGACGGAAATTTCGGACTCTTCGTGCAGTGGCACCCCGAAGCTATGAACGACGACCCCGCCCACCGCGATGCAATTTACGGGGTTTTTATCAACGCCTGTATCGAGCAAAAGTAACTTAAATATGAATCTTGCCGAAGCTGTAAAACAAAAAGCCCGCCTCATAGGTTTTGATTTGGTTGGCATAACAGATGCCTCCCCAATTGACCCCAGCCAACTCGATTTCTTTGCAAACTGGCTAAAGGCCGGCTGTGCCGCGCAAATGCTCTATATGCACCGAAACTTAAAAATGAGGTTCAACCCAGCCCAACTCTTGGAAGATGCCCAATCAGTCATCGTTGTCGCCCTGAACTACAAACCGAACGAAAGCCGGCAGCCCCCGCAGGATAAAACCGCACCAACGGCAAGAATAGCCGACTACGCAAAGTACCGGGATTATCACCCGTTTATTAAGGCACGTCTGAGAGTGCTAATTGACTTTATTGCCTCCCTCGCCGGCCCTGCCTTCAAATTCAAAATCTGCGTCGATTCAGCACCTCTGGCAGAAAGGGCATTGGCCGCAAGGGCCGGTCTCGGATTCATTGGAAAAAACCACATGTTAATAAACCCCGCTCTCGGACCCCAGCTTTTCATCGGAGAAATCATAATCAACTTGGAATTACAGCCGGATAAACCAATTGAATCTGAAACTGCCTGCAACGGCTGTGACAAGTGCCTAAAAGCCTGCCCCACAGGCGCACTGGACCCCGACGGCCGCTTTGATGCAAATAAATGTATCAGCTATTTGACAATTGAGCACAAAGACGATATCCCCACCGATTTAGCCGCCAAAATTGAAGATAGACTCTTCGGCTGTGACGAATGTGTAAAAGCCTGTCCGTATTACACCAGCGCGCCAGCCTGTAAAAATAAGCTCTTCACATTT
>CAZTKW010000172.1:0-4379 GCA_964614315.1 uncultured Pirellulales bacterium | reverse complement strand
GCGGCTGTTAATTTGAAAAACGTCTTGAATTTAACTCAGGAAACCTTTGAAACCGAATTTGCCGATTCCGTCATTGAACGTCTGGGCCTTGAACTCTTAAAACGCAACGCCACAACCTGCCTTGAAAATTTGGCGGCGATTTGATAACTTATGGCATAATAAGCCGAAGCAATTTTAAATAGAAAATTCGTAATTCGAAATACTTTACATCATGCATCGAATTAAACAACTCGCAAAAGAGCATACCAGCCTCACCCGACGTTACTTTCTCAAACTCGGCGCAGCCGGTCTTGCAGCCGTAAACCTTTCAAAGCTGTGGGCAAAGGACGATCAGGCCGATAACTTGCTTGCCGAAGCCGTTTCAAAACTCGAATATCTCACTCGGGATGAGAATTTCATCAATTATGGCCGGGGTAACCCGCCCCCGCACGAGCTGCCGGCTGAAAAACGTCGCCAGGTCGGCTTGGAGCGCCAAACCTGGCAGCTTGAGGTTCTGCCCGACCCCGATAGTAATGCTAAGGTCGAACGCCCGCTTTCTAAACAGCTCGGCACCGCCTTGAACTGGGATGGCCTTATGAAGCTGGCTGAAAAACACGCCGTTCGTTTACTGAACGTAATGACCTGCACAAATAACAGTACTCCTTGTGGTATGGGCTTATGGGAAGGTGTCCCTCTAAGGCAGGTCATCTGGTTGGCTCGTCCTGTCGGCAATGTCCGGCGTATCTTTTATTATGGTTATCATAACGATGACCCGAAACAGAGGTTCCAGAGTTCACTGCCGATTGGCCGTGTACTCGAAGACCCGCCCGGCGAGCATCCTGTTGTCCTTTGCTATAAGCTCAACGATAAATGGCTGACACCCAAACGCGGCGGACCCGTTCGTATGCTCGTTCCCGACGCCTATGGAAATAAGTCGGTGAAGTGGCTTCAGCGTATCATATTGACTAACAGCTATCAGGCAAACGATACGTATGCCCTTTGGAATAACGATACTGTCAGCCATCTTAAGACATACGCTCATTTTGTCCACGTTCCGCAGAATATCAGGGCTCGCCGGCCCGCCCCGATAACCGGCGTCGCAGAGGTTGGTATGTCTGGCCTTGGTAAAGTTCAGTACTGGCTCCGCCCTGACGATGGGCCTTTGCCGGAGGACGACCCTTACTTCACAAAGGGCCAATGGAAACAAGCCGATATCTTACCTCCTCCGCAAAACTGGGGTGGCGGCCTGCCAGATGGTAAGCTGCCCGATGTTCCATTGCAGATAGACCCTTCCACCGGAAAACCGTATAAATGGCCGATTCGAAATACTATCGTCCACTGGGCGGCCCTGATTACGGCCGAACGCCCAGGCAAATATCTTCTCTCCTGCCGCACCATTGATTCAAATGGCATTGCACAGCCGATGCCCCGTCCGTTCCCAAAGTCGGGCAATAACGCCATTCAGACCGTGCCAATTCTGGTTGAGAAGTGAGGTCAACATTGCTTTTTGCCCCTCTTCATCACCATTTGGCTTGAAAAACAAAAGGCTTGAAATACTCTGTCTCAATATCTTTCTAAAACTTCGCCTCACTCTAATTCATTAACATGAAAAATAGTGTGAATTGCATCATCACCAACAAAACTATACCTTTGGATGGCTTGTAGGTCCTTCACAAGATACACGCAACTATGTTTTGATGATAGCCCTCTAAGTACAACCTCGCCAACTATATTTTTTTCACTTATTATATTACCTTTTTCATTAAGGACCAATATCCGGCTGCTTTCAAAACTCGGTGGCTCCTGCAATGCCACATAAGAGCCGTCAGCGCAAACCCACTCTATCTTTTGGTCGGATTTATATAACAATTGGTCACCACAATAGATTTTGCTCTCTGTGTACGAATAGTAAACTACTTTATCGTTCAAACTGCCGCAGACCCGGGTAACACCGGTAGCGATGGTTCTTTTTACTTGGGCTTTTTCGTTAAGAATCTCTATTTCCAGAAGACTCTCTTCATCTTTACCAAGTATATATAGAGTGTAGTCGTTGGTCCATGCACAGGTGCTCGATGACACAGGAATTTCAGTATTAATGAAAGTCTTGCCATTATCATAAGAAAGACTTAAACCGAGCCACTGTCCAACTGCCAGAATCTTACCATTGGGGCTCCAACTCAAACAAAGAACTCGAGCAAGCCAGTTTTTCGTTAGCTCCCTGGAAAATACTATCAATGGTTGCTCGGAAATTGCTACTCCAATTAAACCAATCGACATCGGTTCGATTTCAATTTGATATGTAGTTAAAAAAAGCTGGAGAGGTTTTACACCTGGACGCCAGGCCCAACTACTTGGCACTGAAACATCATCTGACTGCGGAATCTCTATGACCCTTACATCATCGTCTTTAAGGTCAAGAACATAAGCTCTACCTTCGTCTATATCAGCATTTCTTGTATTTGGTTTTTCATCGGGTCCTGCCCAAAAAGCTATTTTGCTACCATCCGGACTGATATTCAACAGTGGAAAGATTACGTTCTTTTTTTTACAGCCTGCAAAGCCCACAACACTTGCTGCAATTATGAGAAGGGATAGCAATATTGTTGTTATTCTGCGCATCAGGTACTTTAACATATTTTCCACCTTTCAGTAATTGTCATAGCCGGAAACTTCTTTCGTATCGTCTAAAATATGTAGTGTATAGAAGTTCATTTATCTGCTTCTTTTTGGTTCTTTTCCTTTTTTTCACGTAATTTAATCAGTGCTTGGGATGTGAAATATATGCACATGCCGGTGGCGACAATCAGCATAGTCCAATTCGAAAAACCTTCACAGGCCAAAACCGAAACAAATAGAAAAAGAAATGTTCCGGCCCAGATAAAATTCCCAATTTCAGTTTGAGGCCAGAAAAAATGAAGTGCACCTTGTACTATATCAAATTTCATTTTTAACCCCTTAGCTACATCTTCTACCATTGAGTTCCTGTTCTGGGTTTTGGTGGCTCAATATCTTATTTTTTCTCCATAAACGTATACCGAGTGAAGTAAAAATAAGGCCATAGCTGCAAAATACAAAAGGCCCGCCAAAGAACTCCATATAAGTTAGTGCAGAGCATCCAACAATTATCGAACCCAGCCCTGCTACTATAGGGTGATACAAAAGCGGATTATTTCGCATCTTTACTTTTTTAGCCATTATTTTTATGAGAATCCATCCGTAGATAATAAATAATATGTTCATAAAAGCCATCACGGGAATATCAGTCTCTACTTCTAACTCAGGAAATTTCCTGTTCAAAATCAGACATAAGATAAAAAATATCACTGCAAGTCCCAAAAGAAACCAGTACAAACTTTTTTCATACTTAGTTGGAAAAGCCAGAACCACAGTACATATAACTAATGGAAAAATGATTAATAATAAATAACCTATACTCATGATTTCCCCTTAATATTACCAATCCCCGTTAAAAATAGAAAAATAGGGATATCTTGCCCTCCAGAAGACCACCATTTTTTTCAATTCACTAACCATACTTCTTTCAACAAGGATTACTGATAAAATGTCTAGGTTTCCGTGTCACAAAAAGGTATATGAGAAAAATGACTGTACCCAATAGAACTAATTGCATCAAGAGGTCATGAATTGTACGCACAGGATATTGACGTAGCATAAATTCGTGGTATTTAAGGGAAAACCAGACTCTTCGATGCCGCAAAAGATTAGCAAACCTGATACCAATGATTAATAAGGAGAAGAAGAACGCAAGCAAATAACCCTCTTTCCTGCGTTGAATAAGCAACCAGCCTGATAGCACTCCAATGACAATAAATAACGCAGATTTTAACCATTCGTTACGAAACTCGGTCATCATTCTCTTTTCCAGCTCGTCTGCTGTCCTGTCCTTAATTATTGGACTCTGTTGCTTTATCCAATCAGGGACTTGCATGACATCTGTTGCGAGTTTTCTTATGCCTTCATGTTTTTGAAATGGATGGGGGAATAGAAACAAAACCTGAGAAACCCACATTATGGCGAGTATGATACCAACAAGTTTTGTCACGGATTCTTTATTCATCTTTCCCGTTGACCTTCAAATTTCCCGGCTCTCAAACCCACAGTTTTTTTCTACGAACTCCCAACTAAGAACTACGAACTATAAAAACGCAAACTCCTCAAAGTTGCTCGCCCCATTATACCCAAAATCTAAAATTCATCAACTCATTTTTCCCGATAATTCCTGTCGCCTTACCTCTGCACATGCACATACGCAGCCCACCCAAATTACCCATTTTAACATTTTAATCACGCTCATTTTGAGACCGGAATTTTCCCCCCCTAAAAAACCACCTATTTTAACATCGGAAATGGTTTTTGTATCGGGTGTGCTATTTTTTACA
>CAZTKW010000171.1:0-6977 GCA_964614315.1 uncultured Pirellulales bacterium | reverse complement strand
AGCAACATCTCCCCTGCGATAACTGACCTCACCGCCAAACATGTCTATGCCCTCGTCGTAGATCTTGAGCTTATTCTCTTCCATATCATCGAAGACTGCCATCTTCTTGTTTCCTACAACCGTCATGCGTCTGACTTTAACTGGATCCAGCCAACTTACATGGATATGCGCACGGGCGCCACTCTCAAATACAAGATCTATGAATACGACATCCTCGATCCCATCTTGGATATAGCTCACTCCGCGCGCAGAGACAGCGAGAGGCTCTTGCTGTAAGATGTAGAGGATGATGGAAATATCGTGAGGGGCCAGGTTCCACATAGCGTTCACGTCTTGGCGAATCTTGCCCAAATTCAACCGTTGAGAGTTAATGTAGCGAATTTCTCCAAGTGCTCCTTTCTCAACCTCCTCTTTGAGTACGTTAACTGCCGGATTGTACTCGAAGGTATGCCCAACCATCAGCACCCTGTCTTTTTCTTCAGCCATGTGGATGAGCTGAAGGCATTCCTCGCCACTTAATGCAAGTGGTTTCTCAACGAAAACATGCTTCCCCGCCTTCAAGGCTTCCATGGCGATCTTATAGTGTAGCTTCGCGGGCAACGCAACGACAACAGCCTCAATGCTTGGATCAGCCAATACGTCCCTATAGTCTTCTATTAAGCGTGGTCCAGGGTATCTTTGGTGGATATAGGCCAATCTGGCCGTGTCTGCATCACAAACGGCCGCAACTGTCACTCCATCAATTTGTGAAAAATTGCGAAGCAAATTCGGCCCCCAATATCCAATACCTAGTACCGCTAGGTTGACCACCTTCGCTTCCTCCTCCTAACTTTCGTCTATCCTGGAGTGCTAGCTTCTTCCCATCCCTGTATATTTGAAGCCTAGCTCTTTAACCTTCACTGGGTCAAAAATGTTCTTTAGGTCGATTATTACGGACTTACGCAACTGGTTCTTCATCTTTGGGAGATCTAGATTCCTAAACTCGGGCCATTCAACAGCCACTACAATCGCATCTGCGCCTTGTGCTGCCTCATACGGGTCTTTGCAGAAGGTCACGCGTTCCTTTAGCACTGTGGCGGTATTTTCCATCGCCGACGGGTCATAAGCTCGTATGACTCCTCCCATCTCGATAAGCCTGGACGCAATGTAAATTGCCGGTGATTCGCGGATATCATCGGTGTACGGCTTAAAAGAGAGCCCCAACAGGCAAATCACCTTGTCGGTGACGTCTCCCCCTAACGAGGCGACAACCTTGCCAACTGCGATCTCCTTCTGCGTCTTGTTTACTTCTACAGTCGCGTTCACCAGTTTGAAGTCGTAATCCAACTGTCTCGCGATCTCTCTCAAGGCAACTGTGTCCTTTGGGAAGCAGGACCCACCGTATCCAGGGCCCGGGTGAAGGAACTTGGGGCTGATACGTCCATCCAACCCCATAGCTTTGGCTAATACATGAACATCGGCTCCCATCAAGTCACAGACATTGGCCACCTCATTGATGAACGAAATCTTCATGGCCAAGAAGGCATTGGCAACATACTTGATAAGTTCGGCTGTCCTTATGTTGGTGATTACGAGCGGAATGTCTCTAATCTTGAGAGGTCTGTAAAGATCCTCTAGGATCTCTCGAGACCGGTCGTCCTCAACTCCAATCACTATCCTATTGGGATTCAGAACGTCATACACCGCTGAACCTTCCCTGAGAAACTCAGGGTTTGAGCAGACACTAAACATATTAGTCTGATGTACTGTACTTTGTATGATGCGCCGTATTTCCTCACCGGTCCCTACAGGCACCGTGCTCTTAGTTACGATTACCTTGTACTCATCAAGATGTTTGCCAATGGACTGGGCGACCGCTTTCACCGCGGAAGTATCGGCCTGGCCATCTTTCCCTTGGGGAGTCCCTACGGCAATAAAGACAGCTAATGCACCCTTTACCGCCTGCTTCAAGTCAGTCGTGAACTTGAGTCTTCCCTCTTTGAGGTTTCTACGAGCAAGTTCTTCCAGTTCGGGCTCGTAAAAGGGAATCTTCCCCTTACTTAGCAGTTCAACTCGCCTAGCATCTTTGTCTACCGCAATGACCTCATTTCCGAATTCCGCGAACCCAGCAGCCGTAACAACGCCAACATAACCGGAGCCAATAATCGCAACTTTCACTATTGCACCACCTTTTCCCCATTCAATCGCCTTGGGTTCGATTCCCTGCCCCTTGGCGCGTTCTGTTAACAACGCTTCTTGATACCCCGTCCGCTTGCGGCGGGGTAGTTCATTGTTTCTTGCTAAGTCGCGGCCGCCCTGAAACAGATACTATAATTGTGGCCAACTGAAACGATTACGTCAAGCATATTTTATAGCATTCCAGAAGCTTTTCGCCCTCCTTGTCCCAATTGTATTGCTCTAGTACCGCTCGACGACCGTTCTCGCCCATCTCTCTTGCCTCATCTGGATGCTGCAAGAGATGGAGCAAAGCTAACGCGTGTGCTTCAGGATTCCCAGCTTCAGCCAGCAAACCACACTCCGCTTGCTCGATAATTGCTTTCACAAAGCCCATATTTGAGCATACAATTGCTAACCCCGCAGCCATATACTCAAAGATTTTGATGGGAATAGCCTTCAGGTAGTTTGGTGTTGGGAGAACCGCGTACCATCCTATAGTTGCCTTCGACAGCAGCCGGGGGATTTCTTGATAGGGAACCTCTCCTGTTAGCGCGATCCCCCCTTCCTGCAACAGGCTTGCCTCTCTTTCCAGAAACAGCTTTGGCAACCCTGCCCTGTTTACTGGCCCAGCAATTTCGCATCGTGCCCTCGGTTCTTTATCCCTAACAATCCGCATAGCATTGACCATAACCTGATATCCACGGTCTTTCCCCACACCGCCGATATAGATTACGCTATAAGGATCAGTCTGCGATTTACCATTGGACTTCTTGACAAACGATCGAGAAGGATAGTTATGAAGTGTGGTCACATTCCTGTTTACTTTCTTGAATTGCCCTTCCATATGCTGATTAACCGTTATCACTCCGGCCAGCCTCTTGGCAATCATCTTTTCCCCTTTATCAGCAAGCTTGGAGATAGGTCTACGAAGAATGTTTGGTATCCACTCCTTTGTAAGAATGCTATCGGCGTAATACTCATGCACATCATAGATCACAGGTTTGTGAGTGATCTTCTGCAGTAGCCATCCCCACAGCAGAAGCTCCGGATCGTGGAAGTGGTAGATATCGGCATGCTGGCGCAGAGCCAACTGGAATGCCCTCCAAGTAAGGCCAAAGAGGCGGGTAAAGCGGTTCCGCGGCTTGTGCAGCGCGATGATCTTCACGCCGCCTATAACTTTGTCCTTGTCATGCTGGACTATTAGGGTCACATCGTAACCGGCCTTTACCAGCGTCTTCGCCTGCTTGTGGAAGATGCGATCATCGAAAGCGGAATGAACCGTGGACAGAATGCATACTTTCGCACGATTGCTCATATGCCCAACCTCTTTATCCAGGGGCGATACCTTTGATAGAGGTGATAGCCAATCCCTCCAAGAAAGCCGTGGGCCATCTGAAAATATGGGTACTCCACTTCCGCGCCTCCAAAACCGCTCTTGAAATGAGCTATAGATGGAATATTAGCCCCCACCATATCGTAAACACGCAGCCCTTCCGAAGCAGCCCAAGAGATGGTATGCCATTGTATGAGATTATTGCCACGAAGCTTTTGCTGCTCTCGAAAAGAGGCCCCATCCAAGAAGTAGATCGTATCTTTGTAAACCGGGAAGATTCCACCGGCAATTGTCTTACCCTTATGCTTTGCCAGAATTACCTTTAGCTGGCCCTCACTGTGAAGGTTTCTCCAAAGGGCCCGATAAAACGCAGGTTTAGCAGGGGCCTTCATCCTTTGCCTCGAATACACTGCCTCATGCATCGCATAATAATCCGCGAGCCAGTCATCTAGCACTTTGGGCTCGTAAATCTCTACTCCTTGCCGTTCCGCCTGTCTCACCTGATTCCGCGTTTCGGCTTTGAAGTTCTTCCAAAGTTGCTCCGATCCTAAAGTTAAGTTCACCACGATCGTTTTCTTAAGTTCCCAACCTGAGCCAACAAGCTTTCTCCCTTCTCCATCGGAAGGAAGAGAGAGTGCGAAATAACGAGGCTTAACCAACTGGGTAGTGAGCTTTAACATACCTCCTAAGACACTCTCAGAAAAATTCAATAAGAGCGGGCCTTGGTAAGGAGTAAACAGGCCCGGAAGAGGGGAGCCGCCTACCTTGAAAGGGCCTTTTTGAGTAACCTCTATCGGCAATAGTCCAATAGCCATATTCTTCTCATCAAGGACGGCATAAAGCTTTATCTCAGTATGCGTGAATCCATCCTTTAAGATCTTAAGCCATTCACAGGTGTGGAAAAGGCTAACCCGGGGATAGCCCTTAATCCTCTCAGCCCACTCTTCGATGCCTATTTCTTTCAGCCTCATAGCCTGCCTTGGTTAAACATTTCTACCACATCGATAGCTCTACAAATCCGAGCCCCATCTTCCTTAGCGCGCTGGATAATCCTCTCATAAAGCCAGCCCCAATATCGTGGGGCAACAAAACTGTTATTATGCCACAGAACTGTCACGACAGCTTCATGTTCTTTGGCTTCAGTCAGGACCTGTTCCACCTGCTGCCAGGCCTCTTCATTGCTCAGGAACTGATGCCACTCTCCCAACAACGCTCCGTCCTGGATGTTCAGAGGTAACACAACCAGTTTTTTCACACCTTTGGACTTGAACGGCTCATATCGTCCATCAGGGAAGCCAATCCGATCATTCCAACCAAACGTAGCGTCATAAGCGTAACCAGCCTCATCAAGAATCGTCCAAGTTTCCTCGCCTTTATGGTAAAGCCAATGCATTCGAATGCCTATTTCGCCCCTCTCTGGGATCAACTTCTGAGTAGCTCTCAATTCAGCTTTGGCCCCCTCTAGGTTGAGATAAGCGTCAATACCATGAACACCTACTTCCCACCCTTCTCGTTCTAGCTGCTCCAATATGCCTTCGTATTCGTCAAGCTGATAATGTGCTGCCCGATTGTCCGGAGCAGGCTTCCCTTCCGGAGTATGTCCGGACTGCCCTGGAAAAGGGATGAAGAAAAAGGTTGATCTCACATCATATTGTCTTTCAATCTTCAGGATCACCCGTAACCCTTTCTCCCAAGGATCTGAAGCAAGACCTAGCTTGATCAGTGGCAGGAGCAGCACCTGCTTTAATGAATTCAAATATTCACGGAGACTAAGCCTCCGAGTTAGAATTCGCCTAGAATTGACAATTAAACAGCGATAAGCAAATCCCCAGAACGTTCTACCCAACAAAGGAAGTTCCTTAACGGAAAGGACATCGATGTCATGAGTAAGGACAAGAGTGTACGGCACTTCAACGCTAGCCATTAGCTTCCTCATTCTCCATAACGTTCGTCCTGAAATTCCCGCCTGCTTGTGAAAGATGCGCGACAAAACGGTGGTGGACCGTGCTGAGGATGCAGACTCTTCCTTTATCTGTTTTATTCATCACTTACCCCAATAGACTCCTTTTGCTTACTGTGCTGCCTTGCTTCGGTTCCCAGTAAAACAATGAGCCCGGCAAAGAGCAGCGCGTCTCTCCCGATAATTGCACTACTGAACTGCGTCCCAACAAACAAGAAAATAAAGACCAAAAGGCATCCGAAAGTTAATTCCCTAACTGTTTTGACTGTGTTTCCATCCTTAAGTATTCTCCGAGCAAACAGGAAAAGCGAGCCTAGAAACCCCACGTAGAAGAATAGTCCTAACAGCCCGTTTTCAGCGGCAACTTCTAAGAACGCATTGTGAGCATAGGAAAGAGAGTATGGAGACCCACTAAGAGCATATAACGATCGAAAACTCCCCGTACCGCTTCCAATAAAAAGGTGCTCTAGAAAAAGCTCCCCAGCAAACCCATAAGCATCTACCCTTGCCTCAATAGAGGAACCCTTTTGCTCTGCAAACAATAACTCATAACGGGACCAGATCCCTCGTGGCAGAATGGCGAAAAGCACTGCAAGAATCGCAAGAAAAGACAGTGCTACCCCAATCTTCTTGCCAATGGATAACCTCCCTCTCCAGAAAAGAACTAGAACCACAACCACGACCAAACTTATCACAGGCCCTCTCGCCTTGGCTAGAATCATTGCGACCAAGAACAAGGGTTCAAGGACTACGATACCAACTCGAACCAGTCTATTGGAGGAAATCTTCAAAAGAGCTAAGCCTGACAAGATTGCGACACCAAGAAAATAGGACCAAGAAAGATATGAAGATGAAAAGCTACGATTCCCAGTCCCTAAACCAAAGAGAGTAAGTAAAGTCGTAATGCCTGCCAAAACAACGATCGTCAACAGGATGTTCCTTATCATCTTGATGGATGAAGAAAAGCTAGCTATGATCCGAGGAAGAAAATAGGAAGCTAGTACTCCAAGGAACAGCAATTCCAGAACCCTTTCAATTCCATACGAAGGATCTCGAGAGTACATGAGCCCAAAGCCCAAAACGAGTATCAGACCAGCAATAAAGAAATCGTTCCTCGTGATGACAATACGAACCCTTTTCCTCACAACCGCCGCCCTTAGGATCAACAGGAAGATTGCTGATATTCCCATGGTGGCTGTCCAGTCAAGATTGAAAGGGAGACGTAGAACAGGATAGGACTTGAATATGCCAGCAAACACAAACAGTGTCAAGAACACTTCTGGATACTTAATCAGAACCATCTCACAATACACGCACACTCAAGCGATAGATACTGCTTTGTCAAGCAACTCTCTTCCAACTCTAACCTCCTACTTTGCTGTCATTGTACGCGCTTCAGCCTGCCTGGCAACCCCATTGCTTCAGATAAGAAATGTACTCGAACCAGGAGGTGCAACCACGATATCTCTTTCTTGGTTCCTCGCACTCCAGGCAAGGTAAGGGGTGATAAAAGGTCCTCCTTCTGAC
>CAZTKW010000170.1:0-7048 GCA_964614315.1 uncultured Pirellulales bacterium | reverse complement strand
GGAGATGTTGACGTTGCAGACCTTGAAGTATTTACCGGGGTGTGGCTGGTGAGCGAATACGGCGACTGCGAGGGGGCGGAGCTTAGCGGAGACGGGAAAGTCGGCGTTGATGATTTGGGGGAGTTTGAGGGCAACTGGCTTGAAGGTTTTTGACAATAGTCCCCTGTTTCATGCCAAGGCAGTAGCTTGGCGGGTATGACATTATTATTGGGGGAAACAATAAAAGATAATAAAGCGAGCATCGCGAGAGGGCAATTGAGAAAGAAGATTGCCGCAGTCGCCCTACCTCGAACTTTTCGCTCGGCCTCATAACAAACCTGTTATTCGGATAGGCTCTTAGTTCACGGAGTACTCGAAATTTATATTACGGCACAATCAGTTTGATGTCGTCAAAGTAAACCACCCCGCCGCCCGGGATACCGGGGTCAGGGGAGACAGGCTCGCCAACGCCAAGCTCAATCGTCTTAACAGCGTCCATATCAAAGGCTGGATTATCGTCGATGAAGAACTGCAGAGCAATATCCCACTGCTGCCACAGTTCAAGCTGCAGGTCGCCGGTATCCCATGCATCGCTATATCTGACTATAGCTATGTCATCGTCACTATCGGTGAGCCTTACATACATCTCATCGATATTGGCACTTCCTTTATACCAAAGTGACAGACTTTCGGCAGCGCCGCCGATAGTCCAGTCCTGCGGTGTAGATGTCCGGCTAACGCCGCAATAATATGGGGATTCGGTGTTTAAATACAAAATGTACAGCGACTTGTCGCCGGTATTGGCATAACCGGTCGAAAGATAATAGTATGTCTCGGTAGCACCGGCTGGGTCCCAGGTGTCCCTGAGAGGATTATCTCCCGTAGAAGTGCCGGTATAAAACTCAAAGCCTTCGAGGTGCAGATAATCAGGCTCCTGTTGATTTTCAAGCCAGTGGCCGGCCAAGACAGCGAAATCAGGGAAGTCAACCTTTGAATTAAAATTGAGGTCAGCTCCATCACAGTTATTGGAGCCGTCGCAGTCCTGCATGAGCCATTTCGATGTCAGTATGTCAAGGTAATCGTAGTAATCATCGACGTGCGGTTTGTATCTGCCTTTGAAGACACTGCCGCCAAGAGTTGCAACATAAATTATATCAGGGTCAGCCGGGTCGAAAGTAACATTTAGACTATCAGCGAAGGGCAGCTTCAGGAAGGGCTGCCAAGTGGTTCCATAGTCCTTGCTCAGCCAGAGCGCCGACAGGTCCGGCTGTTGCCAGTCGCCGAGTGTCAAGTAAATATAACCCGGCCTTGAAGGATGCAGGTAAGCACCAAAGTGGAATGTTCCCATCCTTGCGATTTTAGTCCAGGTAGAACCACCGTTAAGTGTACGCCACAAGCCACCCTGATTATTCTGAGCATCTGCTGCGCCAATATAAATGTTATTGCTGTCTTGTGGGTCAACGTTGAATTCTTTCGGCCACAACAATTCGTCGTTGATTTGCACCCAGTTCTCAGCACCGTCAGTGGATTTATATAATCCGACGCCATCGGGGTCAAAAGAACCGCCGGTGTACATTGCGGTAATCAGGCAAAAGAGCGTACCATCGTCGTGCAGGCGAACGCTGTATGCCCGCATATTAGTTGCAGAGCCCAGTCCATTGCTTTTCAGTGTCCAAGCGGCCCCATCATTGGTGGATTTATACAGTCCGTACCCGTAAACAGCAGCGTATAGGGTACGGCTGCCAACCGGCGTCGTGGGGTCAACAATTACACCACAGGCGGGGGCATCCGGCAAACCGGTATTTGATTTTGTCCAAGTTGCGCCGTAATCATAACTTATTCCGATTCCGCCCGGACGAGAAGGAGCTTCACCAATGATAGTGTTGGCATTGGGAACATCGTGCAGGTTTGAAAAAGCACCCCAGATTTTGCCGGGAGTATCGGGGTCAAATGCCAATTCGTAAGTGGAATTGAACCAAGGAACCGCCGGACCTGCCCATAGCCAGGTTTGGCCTGCATCGAGTGAACGGGCAAAGCTAATATCAGCATAGAGGATATAATGTCGATTTGCCTGGAATGGGTCGATGTAGTAATGCCAGGCTGCGGTTACAACCAGTCCGGTATTTCTAAAAGCCGTCGGCGGGTCGCCCGAGCCAGGAACCGGACGTGTCTGTCCGTTAAACCATGAGACTCCGCCGTTATGGGTGATGTAGCACATCTCATTGTCGGTATGCAGCAGGAGGTCAGGATTCGACGGCGCTATGGCTGCACCGTGGGGTACGCTTTGCCAGGCCTGGTTCAGATAAGCAGTGTGATAATTGTATTCGACGTTGTACTGTGGCCATCGCGGGTCCTGGTAGAAGACGGCTGTCCAGTTGGCTCCGGCATCGGCGCTGCGATATACTGTCGGATGATATGGAGGATTAAAGCCTGTGCTGCTGTTATAGGTATAAACAATATTCGGGTCAACATTTGTGGTGAGGGTGTGGTAATACTGGGCAATATCACCCATCGCATAAGGTGGGTGTTCGCCTATCTCCGTGTTAATTCCGGCGCCCATAGCGGAGGTCCAGGTGTCACCGCGGTCGGTAGATTTATAAACGCCGCCCTGGAAGCCGCCAATGTCCTGGCTTAGTATTGCGCAATAAAGAATAACAGTGGATGTGTCGGGATTGGAGCCTGCGGCAAAGCCCTGTAGAATATTCCAAGGCAGTCCGCCGGATTTGTCAACCCAGTTCAATCCCCTGTCTTCACTTCGCCATACACCGTTTACAGTGGCGGTAAAGCAAATCCGGTTTTCTACCGGACTTGTCATATCGAAATGAAAGCCGATAACTTCACCATTGGGACCTGTAACCTGTGTCCAGTTGAGCCCGGCATCATCACTGCGCCAGACGGCATCGCCGGCGCCGAGAAGCATCAGGTTCGTGTCTTCATTGTCGATTACAATCCGGCCCTGCAATGATGAACCGATATCAGCAATTTGATTCCAGGTTCTTCCGCGGTCGTGAGTCACCATGACAGTTGTGCCGCGAGCGGCATAGATGATATTTATATCTTTTGGATGAAAAGCAGCCTGACAAATGGTATTGGATGTCAGCTGCTGATGGTGAATCATGGTCCAGTTGTATCCGCCGTTGTGGGAAAGAAATGCGTCACCCATATCACAGTTGACCATAATTAAGTTGGGGTCGATAGGACTGACGGCAGGATTGAACATTGCGCCGCCACCTGATAAACCAATTGATTGCCATCCGCCATTCGGGTCGAACATTAAGCCAATGTCGGCGACATCCGCTGAGGCCGGTAAACCCGTCAAAAAGGTTACAATCGTAACTAATGTGAAAATAACGTGACTTTTCATCCTTCCTCCTTCCAATGAAATGTGAAGAATGTTATTTTATGTCTAATTGAAGTTCACATATTTTTTAAACAATATATAGATTATTGTACTATATTATGGGTGCTAAAATCGAGAGATTTCCACGGCATCTGTCAAAATGCAGTATTTTGACAATATAACGCTCTAAATCTGTCATCTGTACCATTTTACTCCCAAACAAAACGGGGGAAGAAATAGAGAAAATCAAATTAAAGAGAAATTTTTAGGATAGTGTGTTTTGCTTCAATTCCCCCCTCCGCAGCCCGGCCCTGATTTTTTTGTTCGGGGGTGGTTTTTAGTCAAAAAACGGGGTTTTTTGTAAAGCATAGGTTTTTGTACGTGAAAATGTAGGGTTTGGTAAGGCAAAAAGTAGGAATTTCCTAATAGGTTTTTTGCTCACCATAGACGAAAATATATATATGTTTTTGGTTGTCGAGAGAGATGAGAATTTAGGGCTGGGCTTGTTCGCTCTGTCAAGATTTTCGCCCAGCCCTGTTTTTTTTTATTCGTGGGCGGTTTTTAGCCAAATAAAGGGTTTTTTTTATAAAGGATAGATTTTGGTAAGGGAAAAAGTAGGAAAATGCTCGGCTGAAACGAGGATTTTACTTGTTGCTTTTTTCAGGGTGCGGTTTTAGGATTTAAGTTGCTGTAGAGAAAGAGGGGTAATTAGGGCTGGGGACCTGCTCATCCTCCTCCTTAAACCTTCATAAGGCGCACCCAGCCCTATTTTTTTGAGTTTATCAAAGATTTTTTTAAAAAAAAGCTTGTAACAATAGGTAAGTTAGGTATAATAGATAATGCTTCAGGGCTGGGCAATTTCGCTCTCTCCTCTCCCTCCGCGGCCCAGCCCTGTACTTTTTTGAGCTTTAGGGCATTTTTTAAGTAAAATCAGCGTTTTTGGTGGGTTCAGATACTATCTCCCCGGAAATGTAGGGTTTTGTCAGGCCGAAAGTAGGATTTTCCTACCACATATTTAGGCTTTTCTTACGTCATATTTAGGAATTTCCTACTTGCATATTTAAAGCAACAGTAATAAAACATATCCAGCCGCTGTGGCAGATAAACCATCAGGGCCGGGGCTTCTTTCCTCCTTCCTCCTGACCCGGCCCTGTTTTTTTTTATTCAAGTGTGGTTTTATTCAAACCTTGCATTTTCAGCCCCAATGTTATAATTTTTGTGAAACGAGTACTTTAGTAACCTTAGTGATACCGCCCAAGGGCGGGGAATTTTATTAACCGACATTTTTCCGGGAGGAACTAATGGCAGACCGAGGCAAAAAACAGGAATATAAATTTATGCAAGAGATAATGTTGTGTGCGTGTGTTGTGCTTGTGTTGGGTGGTGGTTTTGTTTCGAGTGTTGAGGGTCGATCCCGCTCTATCGGTACCGGTAAGGGGGACGAGATGATTACGGAGTACTTCCGCATCGAGACGGCGAAGCTCAGCGAGAAGTGCCTTGCAGATGTTACAACAGTAGAGGACTGGAAAATAAAACGTGCTGTTTATAAGAAGGAGCTTTTCGAGATGCTTGGTATGGAGCCGATGCCTGAAAAGACCGACCTTAAGGCGGTCATAACGGGAACATTAGAGCATGAGGATTTTATTGTAGAAAAGATACATTTTCAGGCGAGCCCGGGTTTGTATGTTACGGGGAATCTTTATATTCCAAAAAAACTTGAGAAGCCGGCACCGACGATTCTTTATGTGTGCGGTCACTCGGCTATTTATGCGAGCGGGCACAGAGGGGTTGAAGAGGGGGGGATAAGTTACGGCAACAAGGCTGTGTACCAACATCATCCGTGCTGGTTTGCTCAGAATGGTTATGTGTGCTTTATAATCGATACGCTACAGCTTGGTGAAATTGAGGGGATACATCATGGGACTTATAAATATAATATGTGGTGGTGGAACAGCAGGGGGTATAGCTCGGCTGGTGTTGAGGCGTGGTTTTCCATTCGTGCGCTGGATTATTTAGAGACGCGCAAGGAGGTTGACAGTGAGCGGTTCGGCGTTACGGGTATATCCGGCGGAGGGGTTGACAGCTGGTGGATAGCCGCGCTTGACGAGCGAATCAAGGCGGCTGTTCCTGTGGCTGGTATAGATAACCTTCAAACGCAGGTTGTCGAAGGGTGCGTGGAGGGGCAATGCGACTGTATATATCACGTGAATACTTACCTGTGGGATTATCCGCAGGTTGCTGCGCTGGTAGCCCCGCGGGCACTTTTGATATCCAACAGCGATAAGGACACAATCTTTCCTATGGACGGGGTTGTTCAGATATACAAAAAGGCGCAGAAGATTTACGAGCTTTACGGGGCGGAGAGAAATCTGGGACTGCATATCACCGAAGGGCCGCATGCTGATACTCAGGAGCTTCGGGTTCATGCATTTACGTGGTTCGACCGATTTCTCAAGGGTAAGAAGGAAACGATAGAGAAGCCGGCATTGCCGCTTTTTGAGCCGAAAGAGCTCAAAGTTTTCGAGACGCTTCCGAGCGACAGTATAAATATGCAGATACATGAGACTTTTACGGCGAAGGCAGATAAACCGGCGGTTCCGGAAACGGCAGAGGAATGGGCGCGGCAACGAAACAGCTGGATGAAGGCACTCCGGGAGAAATCGTTCCGGGGGTGGCCAGAAGATGGTGAGGCAGGGGGGCTCGATATTGAGAAGGTATTTTCCGTTGAGAGGGATGGTATTATCCTGAGCGCTTTTGACTTTACGAGCCAGGAACCGATTCGTCTGCGCTTGTATCTTTTGCAGCGGGCTGTGGAAGGCGATAAGGCCCGAAGTATCGTACTGAGGGTTTTGAGTGAAGAAGACTGGGGGGAATGGCTTTCGGCGATGCGTGCGGTGTTTGCAGAAGAACTGAGCGACCAGAGTCCGGGGGAAGCGAATGCGGAGGCTTTCGAGCGGTATAAGCGTATGTTCGAGAGAGTTAATGTTGCGGTTGGTTTTGTAGGGCCGCGTGGTATCGGGCCGACGGCGTGGAATCGGGATGAACGCAAGCGGGTTCAGGTGCGGCGGCGTTTTATGCTGCTGGGGCAGACTCTTGACGGGATGCGGGTGTGGGATGTTCGTCGGGCGATACAGGCGGTGCGGAGTATTGACGGCGTGCGTGATTTGCCGATTCGTCTTCGCGGGGAAGGTCAGATGGGTGGGATTGTGCTTTATGCATCCCTTTTCGAGGCGGACATAAACAGGGTTGATATGCAGAATCTGCCGGCGTCGCACCGGGAGGGTCCGACCTTTCTCAATGTTCTGCGTTACCTTGATATGCCTTGTGCCGCAGCGATGGCGGCGAAGCGTAGCAGAGTTCGACTTTACCAGAAAGAAGGGGAAGGTGGATGGGAATATCCACGGGCGGTTGCGGAAAAGCTCTGCTGGCCGGAAGGACAGTTTGAGGTGCGTGAGGGGGCGTTTGGCGGGAGGCGGTGAGAATAGAAAATTGTGATTCTGGTTTATAGTTTTGCATTGAATTAAAAGGCGGAATCCGTTATGATTCGACCTTTTATTATACCGGAAAGTTGGAATAAACTCTTATTATGGTTTTATTTACAGGAGAAACGAACGATGGACAGGAAATCAAAAGTCATTTTTATTTTGCTAATAGCGGTTATGTTGTTTTCGGGTTCCTGTATGGGACTGCGTGAGATGATTAGTGAAGGCGATTCGGGTAAGGACGTTT
>CAZTKW010000169.1:0-7061 GCA_964614315.1 uncultured Pirellulales bacterium | reverse complement strand
AGACCGGTATTTACCACATTCCCAACCAGACTGAACACCTTGGTCCCCTTGGACTTTTCCGTTCCTATACTGGCGAACCATTCACCTCCCCTGTTTATGATCTGAGGAATATTAGCCCACGTTTCCACATTGTTTAGGTTTGTGGGCTTGCCTCGAAAACCACTTTCCACAGTGTGGATATACTTCGCCCTGGGTTCGCCCGGGCGGCCTTCCAGCGAGGCCATCAGCGCCGTGGACTCACCACAAACAAACGCCCCCCCGCCGCGGTTGATTCTGATATCGAAAGAAAAAGAACTACCCAGGATATTCTGACCAAGTAAACCTAATTCCCCCGCCTGTTCGATCGCAACTTTAAGGCGTTCCACCGAAAGAGGGTATTCATTACGAACATAGATGTACCCCTGCGCCGAACCAACGGCATAGGCACCTATAAGCATGCCCTCAATGACGGAGTGAGGATTTCCCTCCATTATCGCACGGTCCATAAACGCACCGGGATCACCTTCATCGCCGTTGCAGATGACATACTTGGGAGAGCCTTTGGCCTCACGGCAGGACCGCCACTTTCGTGCAGTGGGGAATCCACCCCCGCCGCGGCCTCTCAAACCGGAAATTTCGACCTCTGCGATTACCTGTTCGGGAGTCAGCGACGATAAAACCTTTGCAAGTGCACTGTATCCTCTCTGTGCGATGTAATCAGTGATTTTTGTGGGGTCGATTAGGCCATTCTGGGCCAGAGCAATTCGCTCCTGAACCTTGTAAAACGGAATTTTATTCGCAGTATCTACCTTCTCACCAGTAGCAGGGTTCTCGTAAAGAAGACGCTTGACCAACCGCCCACTAAGCACGGTTTCCCGGAATATCTCTGCCACATCAGGCTCCTCGACGCGCTGGTAGAAGATGTCACCAGGCTGGACGAGAACGATTGGTCCACACTCGCACAGGCCGTGACAGCCAACGGCTTTGGGCTGAACCTCGACATTCGCTCCGCCTTGGCTCACGGCTTCGCAGAAAAGGTCGTACAACTTTGGTGAACCTTTCGCAGCACAACCCGGACCGGTGCAAACGTGAATGGACTTTGCAGAGGGGTTATGCTGACTAAGCAGCTGTTCACGGGTAGATTCCAGATCCGCAGGGCTGCTGAGGCGGTTCTTGAAAAGTACCATCACATTTTGCCCTCCTCTTCAACAGTTGCTTTATCCGCCTGAAGTTCATAAAGAACATCAAGGGCGGATGCAGGAGTAACGCCTTGATAGTATTTTCCATCTACCAACATTACCGGGGCGACTGCGCAAGCTCCTACACAATTCACAGCTTGGAAGCTGAATAGGCGGTCGCGCGTAGTGCCGCCCGGCTCAACCCGGAACTCCTTGCAGATGGCCTCAGAAATCTTACCAGAGCCCTTGAGGTAGCAAACTGTGCCGACACAAAGCGTTACCTCATGTGCACCTTTCGGGGCCAGCCGAAACGACGAATAGAACGTCGCAACCGCATACAAACGGCTCAGCGGCAATTGAATCCGCCGGGCCAAACAGCGAAGATGGTCGCCGGGCAGATAACCACATTCAGCCTGAATGTCCTGCATCATAGGTATAAGCATACCAACCTCACCGTCATAGAGGTCGACTATCTGTTCTATGAGCTTATTCTCTTTCGCCATGTACTGTACTCACCTCAGGAACTTGTCATTAAATGAACCTGCATTTATATTCCAAATCGCATCTGTTGTCAATAGACAGTCTATCTTGTTAAGACCTTACGGCTTTTAACTTTACAAGGTCTGCTTCTAAACAGTCTCAATAGTAACCTCCCTGTCTCTTTTCCGCAGTTCCTCAGCAATCTCACGAACCACAGCCAACTTCATGCCTAATTGTCGAGGCAGGTCGGGATTTTGATGGGCTGGGTTAACACCTAACCCTACTATAAAATGGGTGTGGTCAACATCAAGGCATAGGCGAACCAATGCTGACGCTCCGTCTGTATGGAACTTTACCGTCTCCTTATCGGCACCTGATCTAAGAAGGTCATTGGCTTTGGTAAGGGTCAGGATACCCTCGGTCGTCAGGTCAACACCTTCAACCTTGGCCAACGGGGGAACATCTGATTTCATCGTGGACAAGTCGACTTCCAATGACTTCCCGCCTATATGATGAACAACTATTTTGGCCATGGTCCCGCCACAAACAATAAGAAAACCGGGACGGTGTATGAAACCATCAACAACTGCTTTGTCGGCGCTGTTGTTCGCTGGCGGCCCCGTCAACACCGTAGCCATAAGCTTATGCCGAACCTTTATAACAGCCGTGCTAACATCGTCACCGGGTTTACCGCAGTAAAGTTCCCAGACAGCCTGCCCAAGCTTATCGGCGAGGTCCTGTGAGGAAACTTCCGGGTGACTGTGCTCTTCGAGGAAACGCACGATCTGAGCCGAACCCCATCCAAGAGGATAGAGCCCACCTATGCCGGCGTTCACCACACCATCAGAGAAAAAGACAAGCCAATCTCCCTCTTTAAGTTGAAATTCTGATTCGCGAATGGTCTTACCCTCAATTTGACGCTCCTCATAGGGCACAGGGGCATACTTTCGCTGCCGCAATAAAATAAATGAAGGTGTATCGAACTCTACTACACGAGATCGCCCATCACGGAAAAATTGCCCGATAACAAAAGTGCTATAGGCCAGTTTTCGGTCCTTGCATACAGGCAGAGTTTTACTCAAAGTCTCAACCACTTCACTTAGGGAAAGCTTATTCTCCATAAGATGCATAACGATCCGGGTGGTCAGGATGGACAAAATGTTGGCTTTCACACCGCTTCCCAGTCCGTCAGAAAGGGCAAGCGTAACGTAATCAGTATGACGGGCAATATCTACGTTGTCACCACAAAGCTCTTCATTATGCTTTCGAAGCTGCTTTGTCCCCCACTCGTAAAATAACTTCATCGCTGACCTTCTTCCTGATAAAGGGATATAAGCTTCATCAGAAGCACTTTGGTCTCTGCTGTTGTCTCCCCCAATAGTCTCGCTATTTCCTGTGCAGTTTGCATTTGTCGCGAGATTACTTCCTGTGCCCGTTTAAGCGTCTGTGCCTTTAGTTCAAGAAAATCTTTTCTGGCCTTTTCCTCTTCTGAGATATCAATGAAGATACCGCAGTACAGACCTTCGCCCTCTATCGGAAAAATGCCGACACGGAAGCTGACTCCATGCTCCGGAATACTCTCTTTGACCATGAGAGAACCGCCGGCAGCAATGGCACGCTCGAAGCAGTCAGAATGGACAAATTTCTTGGCTAATTGACCCAAAAGCTTATCGTCGGCACAACGGAACATTGTTAGAAAAGCAGGATTAACAAACCGAATGCGAGTCTGCCTGTCAACCAGAAGTACACCATTAGGTGTGTGCTGCAATATAGCACTGGTATGCGCTGTTACTTGTCTTTCAGGAAGTTCCATACTAAATTTTCCTCTAATCGGGACGTAACCCGGAATTCTCAGCCTCACTATCCTTTAAAGCTTCCAAAACTTTTTTCTGGATCATTTCAACTCCCTCCTTTACGCTCGAGCTGCTTAAAATCTCATCGTTGATTTTCCAATTAATACCCTCACCGCAATGCTCCATACAAAACGCACCTTTCAACTCAACCTTATCCCCAAGACCTTCTTTGGTCAGAAAGTCATTGAAACGGGTTATCATCTCCCGGGCACCCTTGATGTGGCACGAACTGCCCACGCATACGGTTACAGTAATCATTAAGAGTCCTCTTTTGGTTTCCCTTTCTTGTTATTTTTCTGCATTGATGAGATAAGTCCTCGGGCCGTGGTCTTGCGTTTCTCAGCCGCTAATTCCTTTTCGTCGACCAATTTCAGTGCCTTTGTGGGGCAGGCCTCTACACAAGCTGGTTCTTGATTAGACTCAATCCGCCCAATGCAAAGATCACACTTGGTCACCACTTTGCCATCCCGCGAGGTATCAATAACACCAAAAGGGCAAATCATAATACAAAATTTACAACCTATGCACAAATCCGGATTAATCAATACAGGACTTTCGGCCTGCTCACGATGAATTGCCTTAGTTGGACAAACCGTGATACAAGGGGCATCCTCGCAGTGCCTGCACTGCATCGGCACTCCAAATTCCCCTGCCGCCTCAACTGTTACCCTTCTCTGCGGCCTGGGCCGCTCTGTTATCGCTTCTTCAAGAACTCCTGATTGGCAATGCGCCAGCGCACACGCTATCTCGCAACTTTTGCAAGCCAAACATTTTTCGATATTTACCATTATGGTTTTGCCCATCTTTATCTCCAAAACAATTAGACAAATCCTTTACCGTCGACATCAGGGCTGGCGTACAGAAAAAACCAAAGCTGTTAATGCGTTTTTTGCTTGTTGCAATTGCTCTACAAGCCCAGTATCAGCCTGAAAAACTCTTCTTCGTCCTAAATCCGCTCTCTGAACGGCGGGACTGTACCTTATATTACCAAGAACAGTTATACCTGTCAATTTGCTCTTTATCTCATCTGCCTGACCGTCTTCTGTAATTTTGTTTATGATAGCTGCAACCTGTTTGACTCCCAATTCTCTGGCCATTCGCGCCATATTTATCGCCGTTTCAATGCTTCTGGCCCCTGGTTCGACAACTACCACAAGTGCATCAATACCCTGGACACTTGCTCTGCCCATAAACTCAACACCGGCAGCTAAATCAACTAAGACAAGCTCCTGCCGCTGTAATATCGTATGTGTGAGCAGGGCCTTTAAAAACGCTCCCTCCGGACAGGCGCATCCGGCGCCAGCCTGGGTAATAGCTCCTAAAACAAGCAGTTTAACCCCGTCAACCTCCATCCAGTATTCCTGTGGCAGGTCACTGACCTTGGGGTTTAACCTGAAATACGCACCAACTGAATCTTTTCCGGTGCCGGTGCGTTCGCCGATTAGCTGTTTCATTTTAATAAGAGGTTCAGGACTTTGTTCGCAAGGGATGCCAAAAGCTAAAGCAAGGTTGGTATTTGGGTCGGCATCGATAGCCAGTATGTCAAATCCGCTTTCGGCAAAGAGCTGTGCCCAGACCGCACAGACTGTGGTTTTGCCTACTCCCCCTTTACCACCGATAGCTATTTTTACGCCCGAATGCAATTTTAATCCTAAACTAAGGTTGACAAAATTGTTACGTGACTACACAACAACTCGGCAAACGCTGCCTCGATATAATATAAGGAGCCGTCTGGCTCTATTTATTTCAGCTTAGCTATCGAAAAACCGAAATCAAAGGCACTCAAATAACCACACTAAAGGCTATTAATACTAAAGACCCTGTATATTACCGCTTTTTATTAACATGTCAAGTTTGCAATTTGTTTTTTAAGATGTCGACGGGAAGCTTCCGCTATCAGGAAAAACTGGTATTCCCCGCCCCCTGAAAGTCACCAACGCCTATTAATTACTTTGCTCGCAGGTTTCTATCACTGCCTTTACGGCAAGGTTCACTGCTGCAAGTAATGCATCCAGAAGCAGATGTGCCCCTGCCGTGCGGTCAAAAAGAATAGATGCACGGGCTCCAAATTCGTCGTCACCCCGCCAGATTACTATCGTTATAGGCACACGAGGTAAAATGTATAATTCAATTGAAGAATCACCAAATTCACATCGCTTGGCGTCAAATTTTTCAGTGCTCCGGTATAACCGTTCAGGACACTCTCCAAACACCTCCTCAAGCTTTTGGGTAGGAAGGCTGTGATTGCCCCTGAAGAAAAACTGCCCGCCCGGAAAAGTCTCCGCCTTGACAAGCTCGTTGGCTACCGGCAAATCCTGAGCGTTTATCAGGTACGCAAGAATACAAAGCTGCTCAAGAAACTCCGCCTCTCTCGGCTGTGAATCTGCCTGAACAAAAAAAATCTCCTTATCCGCAACATTAACTGCATACTCCGTATTCAGCATAGTAATAACATAACGTTGCAGCTCCTCCATGTACTGGCACTTCGCCCTTTCAGCAGTCTTAAAACCGTCAAGCCCGACAAGCTGCTCCCATAAATTCTCATGAGCCATTATATCTTCATCCACTTTGTCACTTTGTAACTTCCAATCTGAAAACCATACTCTGATCCGCCTAACACAGGCATCAGTCAGTTTGAGCTATTTAGTTTCAACAACTTCTATGTTGTGATGTGGAGTCCTGACAAAAAACACCATTATCGCAGCGAGAACCAGCAGGACCGACGCCCCATAATACGCGACCGCAAAGGTTTCGTATTTATCATACATATTACCGGCCACAAGAGATAACACAAACCCACCGAATCCCCAGGCTGTAAATACAAGACCATAGTTAACGCCAAAGTTTTTTAAGCCGTAAAAGTCTTTGGTTATGGAAGGAAACAACGACAGGTTCGCCCCATAGTTTGCACCGATAAGTATTGATACCAATGACATTATAATAATTGTCATTAGTTCGAAAAACTCGGCATTTTCTCCCGTCAATTTATATCCTAAAATATTCTCTTCGTTGATTCTCGAAAGCAGCAATATCAAAACCGCCTGCACCACGAAGCAGATAAACATCGTGGCTTTACGTCCTATTTTGTCGCTCATTATTCCGGCCAATATCCTGCCCCCGCCGTTGCCGATAGCAAGTACCGCCACCAGTACAAAGCCTAATTGTACTCCTGCCTGTAGTTTGGCAATAAGTGCAAGTTTTGCAATTACCATAAGTCCGGCGCCGGCGCCGCAGGCATACATAAACCACAGCATATAGAATTGTGCCGTCCCGAGCATCTCCTTCGGTGTATAATTATCTTTATCATGAACATGAAGTTTTTTTACCTTTATAATATCTTCGGATACGTAGTCTTTGCCGGGTGACTGAAGCATCTGCGAAAGACCAAACCAAACTGGTGTCAAAACAGTTTTCACGCCGGTGATTATGAACACAAAACCAAGACCCAAAATAAGCATCATATTCTGGATTCCGTAGTTTGACGTCAGCCATTTCGCCAGTGGTGCTGCATAAACAGGGGCCAGGCCAAAACCGGAAACCACTATTCCCGCGATTAAACCCGTCTTTGCCG
>CAZTKW010000168.1:6143-7072 GCA_964614315.1 uncultured Pirellulales bacterium | reverse complement strand
CGTCATCAACAATAAGTATTTTGGCTTGCTTAGATTTCTTTTTTGACTTAAATAATTGAAACATTTTTCACTTCCTTTTTAAGAATCCTTTACTAAACTTTTCATATTTTCTTAGTCAGACCTTCTTCAACAACACTACCTCAATCCGGCAGTGAAAGCATCGGCCTGTCTGTGATTTCATCATATTTAGCCTTTTTGTCGTCAGGAATCGGGTCGTCCTTGTAAATGTGGGGTGAGATAAACACGACCAGTTCGGAATTTTTGACGACAGTCGTGGTGTTTTTGAACAGTTCGCCAATAATCGGTAAATCACCAAGAATTGGAATCTGGTCAATCTCTTTGGTCTTTTCCTGTCGCCTGAGACCGCCTAAAATAACAACCTGGCTGTCTTTGAGAAGCAGCGAAGTCTCGGCCTTTCTGGTATCAATTATGGGGACCTCTGTGTCGCTTGTGCCGGTCGCAACATTTTGTTCTGCTTCAACTGTAAGAAAAATACTGCGGTCCTCTGTCAATGTGGCGCTTACCGTTAACTTAACACCAACCGGCTTAAATTCCGTAGATGTAAGAGCGTTCATTCCTCCTGCTGCGCTGTCGGTGATTTCCGTATACGGCAGTTCTGCTATCGCTTCTACGGAGCCGGTTTGTCCGCTTACCATCATAACTCTGGGGCTGGCAAGAATTTCTGCACTTCTCTTTTGTTGTATCATACGAACGACATTTCTAATAGTACCACTGATGACACTAAAATCTCCACCGAGACCGGTGGTGTTGAAGGCGGTAGCATTACCTATAGTTGCGTCATTTTCTACAGTCGAACCCAGCCGTGTCAGCGTAAAATTCTGCCTGTAGCCTACATCGTAGTATTCGTCGGAAAGAATGTCCCAGTTTATACCTATTTCAGTGTCATCGTTGAGCTGGACATCGAGAAT
>CAZTKW010000168.1:0-6133 GCA_964614315.1 uncultured Pirellulales bacterium | reverse complement strand
GAGTTTTGTCCGCTTTTCTAATCTCGGCGATAATCATTTCAACATTTTCTTTCGTGTCGCAAACAATTAAAGAGTTGCTTTTCATATCGATGGAAATACTGCCATATTCCGAAGACATACCTTTAATCGCAACCTCAAGATTTTTGGCGTCAAGGAACTTAAGCGTTACCGTTTCAACAAACAATCCAGGCCTTGGTATCTCTATTATGGCCTGCTGAGGTATTGCAGTTTGATCAGCCTCGTGAATCTGGGAGATAATCTTTTCAAGATTTTCTTTTGTGTCCCAAATAATTAAGGAATTAGTCTTGGTATCAGTGGAGACGCTGCCACCGTCAGACAACATTGACCTTACTACAGCCGTAAGGCTTTTGGCATCCAGAACTTCGAGCGTTATGGTTTCAAGAAAGAACTCGATTGTTTCTTCATTCGACTGTGAAGACTGTGATACTTTCTTCGGCGCCGCTTTTGTCTTCGGAAGCTGTGCAAAAGGGTTATCCCTCCCGGTCGGTATCGTGGTGTTTGACGCAGCTTCCAGTTGCTGCGGCTGCAGCACAATGCACCATAAACCGATGCTCAAAAGACAAAAACAGGGGATTATTTTCACATACTTTGGACTGTTCATACGGCAGCCTCCTCGTCCTCGACTGTATAAATTGTAATAGTTATATCGCACTTAGGCTGGGCCGAATCGTAGTCGAAGATTTCCATCTTAATCGAATCCACCCAAACCTTTTGTGTACGTACCTGAAGCTTTTTCATCAGCCTGATTATTTTCTCGTAAACACCGGCAACGGTTAACGTCGCACTCTTGGGCACTATATACGAACCATCCTGGGACTGCCGGCGTTCACGAGACGGTTCCGTCGTGAGAATGTTAAGTGAATAAACTGCACAGCCGGCTTCTTCTGAAATGGTCTGCAAGTCACTGAAGAACTCTTTTGCCTGCTCAGAGGTAAATAAACTGTCTCTGAGTTTAGTAAACTGTTCCTGTGATTTTTGCAGTTCTTCCCTTTTGGCGATGACCTTTTTGCTGATAACTTCGTGCTTATGTGCAATATTGCCGGCGACAACCTCATGCCTCTGGACCGCTCGCAGATAAACGGCGCGCGGAGTGACTATCCAGTTATACATTGCGATTGCTGAAATCACAATCATCACAGCCGAAACTGTGCTTCTCGATAAGCGATTCGATTTAGCAAGATTGTCTATCAACATCTGTTAACTTCCTTTTTTCATGACCAGCGAAAAATTGATTTCATAGCTTACTAAACCCTTGTGGCCACTGTCTCTTTCCGTTTCGACCAAAGAAGCCGAATCTATATATTCGGATTTGTTCAGCATTTTTACAAACAGGTGAACTGCTTCGTATGAAGATGCCAGGCCTTTGAGATATATTTTGGAATTGGCTTTGCTGAACAACTCTGTAATACGCACATTGTTGGGCGTTGCAGCTCTGAGGTCGTTGAGAAAGTCGTGCCATGGTAAACTATGGCGCGAATCCAAAACCTTATTCATCTGCTCAATTCTGTCTGATAAGGAAATGATTTGCTTATCCGCAATTGCCTCTTCTTTAAGCAGTGAATGCGTGTCATCTATGAACCCAGTGCGCTTTATGTGGGCAATGTTTTCGTTCACCTTTGTGGTCATCATGCTAATCGCCCCGCTGACGAATATCATAGGCAGCAGCATCGCCGCTATAATATTGGCCGTTATGAGAACATGTTTTTTGAATGATTTAACCTCGGCCGGTTCCGGAGGAAGCAGGTTTACCCCTAAGTTAATGCCATCAGTATCCAGAAGTTTCATACCCAGCCCTACTGCAACCACAGAAGGGCAGTCAGTACCGACGTTTTGGCTAATAACGGTGTCCTGAAAAGCATTTTGGGGAGTCCTGAAGGATAGATCTGAACAGTCAACTTTCACCTTTAGAAATACCTCGGCACCTTCGGGTAACTGAGGACAATCGGCAACAACAGTCACTTCCCACTCCTGTGAACTGTCTGAAATTTCAACATCATAAAATTTAATGACTGCGTATATCTGGTCGGCAAGCCAGCAACAAAGCTCCCGGGGCCCGGTAGTTTCTTTGTCAATCTCTTTGGACCTGATAAAATCCAGATTCTGTTTTCTGAATACACCAAGGGTTAGAATGTTGTCCTGAATTATGACCATAAGGACATTGCAGTCAAACCTGCCCGCTATTTTTTTGGGATAAAATGCTCTGGTATAGGCAAGCATCGGCGGCTCAACAGCCTCGACGTTAAGCCGTGCCGAATTACATACTCCGCCAATCTCAGATACTTTTTCGGCATCGGTTGCAAGAACAAAGATTCGGCCGGTACCCGGCTGGGCTGATGAGCCAATGGAACAGAAGTCCATGGCAATTTCTTTGCCTGAAAGGGCAACACAGCGTTTGACTTCATTTTGAATGAACCGCCCGATATTGGCCGGAAGACTTTTGGGCATGTCGATAAGCTGCATAAGCACAGGTTGTGAGAATAAAGATACAGCGGCCCGGCGAGCACGTATCTTGCTGCGGGACTTCAGGGCCTTTATGGCTTTGGAAAGCAGCACAGAATCTACAATGTTGCCGTCTTTGATTGCTCCGTCGGGGACAGGACAACTGGCGGCCTTTACTAATTCCACACCGGCGCCGCCGCCTCTAAGCAGCGCCAGATTTATGGCGCTTGCCGAAATATCCACTCCCAATGCTGTTTTAGTTCCGGGCATAATTAATCTTTCTACTATTACTAATCAACTTCATCATCTTCATCATTGATTCTCAACTGGTCGATTCTTATTACGTAGGGTGGACCGCTTCTTCCAACCGTTATGTCAGCCGCAATCTTAGCCACAAAGCCCTGTGACGTAGTGCCTTCCGACACTATTGTGACATCTGACACATCGTTGTCGCCGTGATAATCATCAACGTCAACGTCGTATGAGCCGCTAAAGCCCGGCGGAGGCAGCGCAGGCAAAAAAGGCTTATCGTCAAAGCCGTCGTGCCATTTGTGGTCCATTCGTATCTCGGCAAAAGCGTCATTCAGGCCCGCTTCTGCAACTGCCAGCGCCTGTGACGCGTAAATCTGATTTCGCATGACCTGGACTTCCTCGGTATTCATCTGGAGCATACCCATAGTCACGGCAGCCAACAGCGCTATAACAAAAATAGTTATCAGAAACACCGAGCCGTTATTTTTTATCTTTGTTTTCATATTTTAACCTGCCTATGGAGATACCCCTCCCTCCTCACAATCGCCGTCAAGCTCACCGTTCCGTGGTATCGGCGTTACGGCTATGGTAACCAGCCGCGATTCCTGCAATGCCGTCAGCGAGAAATCGCTGGTGCCGCTGTCGCCGACGGCCGACTGACGCACGTATCCGGCGCCGCCAGAGACAGGCTCACTTTCGCCGCTTGCGCCCGCCGGCAATATCGCTATCGTGAGCATCTGAGATTCCTGCGACGCCGTCAGCGAGAAATCGCTGGTGCCGCTGTTGCCGATGGCCGACTGGGTTACATACCCGGCGCCGCCCGAGACAGAGCCGACGGCACTCACTACCGCCGGCGCTATCGCTAACGTAACGGTCCTGAATTTTTCCTTTTTCGTGAGCGAGAAGCTACTGGCGCCGCTGTCGCCGATTGCCGCCTGTTGTACGTATCCGGCCCCGCCAGAGCAGGTGCCTGAGCCGGTGTCGCTCCTGTCCATCGTAATCGCTGTGTGTCCGGACAGACCCGGGGCATCGACGGTGATATCATCCTTATCGAAGCCCCCTATCCGCACTATCAGGCAATTGGAGACAGTCGTGGTAACCGACGGGCTGGTTGGATTCGTAGAATTACCCTCTGCCGACGACAGGGTATTGACCGGACCGCCCGCATCGTGTCCTGTGAAACGCATTATCCAGCCGTAAGCATTAGTGTTCCCTGTCCAGGTGAATTGATGGCTGGGCGGTTCTGAAACATCCGCTAACTTCCACCACACGCCAACCAATACAGTATTGAAACCAATGTCCATTAGCGCCCAGCCCTCACCTGCCGGAGGCGTCAAAGAACTCGTCTTGTCAAAAGCTAACACAACTGTTGCGACCAGCAGGTCGCCTGCACTCACTCCGCCCGGTGTCGGGATGGTAAGTGACGTCCCTGGGGAGGCCTTGTCCTCGGTGAACTCCTCGTATGTAACCTGGCCGCTGCCGCTGCAATCCATTGTGATAGCTATGTGGCCGGCCAGGCCCGGACTATCCACCGTGATGTCACTGTCGTCAAAGCCGCCCAGGCGCAGAATGAGACAATCGTTAACAGTCGTAGTTACCTCGGGGCTGGTTGGAGTACTGCTGGATTCTCCATCGTCCTTCCAGTCATTGACAGGGTCATCCGGGTCGTGACCGGTAAAACGCATCATCCAGGCGTATGCGGTCTCGTCACCGGTCCAGGTAAACTGGTGACTGGGCGACTCCGACGCGTCGGCGTTCTTCCACCACACGCCCAGCGTTACATCATCGCTGTGGTCTTTGACGCGGACCTCGGACCAGCCCTCACCTGCCGGCGGGGCAAGCGACGGTTCTGTCTTGCCGTCTGTAGCAACCGCTGCGATGAGCAGGTCATCCTCGCTTGTGCCGCTCGGCGTAGAAACGGTAATCAAGGTGGTCTCTGAACCGGCCTTGGTCTCCGTGAACCCTTGGTATATTACACCAGCCAGCGATACTATCTCCTCGGCGGTCAAAGCCCGGTCATAGATACGAACATCGTCGAGGGTTCCGTACCAATTTTCATCGGTGGGAAATTTGGAATACGCGCCAATCACGGCGGCCTCGGCTAACGGATTTTCTGGTGTCCCGTTGACTGTAATCGGCATATCTACACCATCAAGATAGAGATGGATGTTTGATCCATCCCATGTGGCTGCTATATGATGCCAGACATTCTGGGTCCAGGTTCCTGCTGCCGTATTGGCTCCCTTGCCATTTCCGCCGCAATCAAGCCAGACAGCAGCAGACGCGCCGGAATCAACTCCAAACCATATCTCCTGGTCAGCCGAATAGAATACCTTCCAACCACTACCACCTGTGTCTTTAGCCCAACCGGCTATCGTATAGTTGCCCGTAGGGCAGTTGCCGATTCCGGCTATATGATCGTTGTCTCCGTCAAATTCAAGGGCGCCGTCAACCCGGCCGGTAATCCATTCATCGCCGGCCATATTGGTCAGTGTGCCGTCATTGCCGTTACCGCTGGAATCTGCTGCAACCAAACCGGAGGTCTCGTCCAGCTTCCACCAGCCCACAAGGCCGTCGCTGCTATCCATCGTAATTGCCATGTGGCCGGAAAGACCGGGGACGTCCAAGGTAATATCCCTATCATCAAAGCCGCCCAGACGCAGAATGAGACAATCGTTAACATCCGTGTCTACCTTAGGGCTGGTTGGATTAATGTCGGATTTTCCATCGCCCTTCCAGTCATTGACTGGGTCATCCGGGTCGTGACCGGTAAAACGCATCATCCAGGCGTAGGCGGTCTCGTCACCGGTCCAGGTAAACTGGTGGGCAGGCGACTCTGACGCGTCGGCGTTCTTCCACCACACGCCCAGCGTTACATCATCGCTGTGGTCTTTGACACTGACCTCGGACCAGCCCTCACCTGCCGGCGGGGCAAGAGACGATTCTGTCTTGCCGTCTGTAGCGACCGCTGCGATGAGCAGGTCTGCTTCACTGGTGCCGCTCGGTGTGTCAATGGTAATCGAGGTGGTCCCTGAGCCAGCCCTGGCCTCCGTGAACTCCTTGTATATGACACCAGCCAGCGATGCTATCTCCTCGCCGGTCAAAGCGATATCGTAGATGCGGACATCGTCCATGACACCATCAAAAAAGGAAGTGAAATTAAAGGGTTCACGACCTAATTGTAAAGTGCCTGATGTAGAGCCAAGCACATCTGCTGTACTCATTGATCTGTCTAAAATTCCATCAACATACGTCCTGATGTAATCACCTTGAGAATAAACACCAGCAACGTGATACCAAACACCCGTCGTGAGAACTGTTCCGCCAGGTTCATCTCTGTTTAAGAAGGCGTTGTTACCTGAATCTCGAATCTCAAATTCAACCTTGTTGTTAGAATACACACCCATCTTATACCCACCGG
>CAZTKW010000167.1:6888-7116 GCA_964614315.1 uncultured Pirellulales bacterium | reverse complement strand
TAATGCTGCCATGTACTGGCTGCAAATGGCAGTATTTGATCGCCTCAAGAAAGAAAACACCCGCTCTTACCAGGAAATAATATATGACATATGCGGTTTTAGCAATCCTTTCTGTAAACCTTGCCTTTATATTTCAGATGATTATCTACAAAATGCAGAGTCTATGTTGGCAGTTCATTTGCCCCATTATGCTGATACTACTCCTGTTGTCGGTATCAATACTGGTTC
>CAZTKW010000167.1:0-6878 GCA_964614315.1 uncultured Pirellulales bacterium | reverse complement strand
CCTAAGAAGATGCTTTCGCGGGAGAATATTGTCGAAGTTGTGGATAATCTGCTTGTTGCGAATTCCGATTGTAGTATTATTTTGTTGGGCGGCCCGGACGAAGTTAATAAAAACACCAAAATCGCAGCGGATATTTCTTCGACTCGAGTAGCACATATCGGCTGTGACCATTCACTTTTGCAATTTTGCGCTATCATTAAAAAATGCAGACTTTTATTTTGCGGCGATACCCTTGCTTTGCATATAGCTGCCGGGCTTGAGGTACCTACGATTGCTGTGTTTGGGCCTACGAGCTTTGCGGAGATTTATGACTATGATGGGCTTATCGAAAAACTCAGAACTAATCAGCTTGACTGTCTATGCTGTTATGGCAATTGTGATAAAAAGGAAAATTGTATGACTATGTTTTCCTCTAATTTTCTTGTTGAGAAAATCAATAAACGGCTGTTATCGCGGTAAGCTGATTCTGGCAATATAATCGGCATGGTTAAAAAAACAAAATCAACACGAACTTGTTTTTATCTAGTATGTTTTAAGTATGCGCCAGGCAACTGGCAGCATATGGAATCATTTGCTGCCCGAGCGGAGGAAAACGGTTTTGCCGTTCGTTTTGTTCTGTCCAAGCATTTTTCCTGGATGACGGGTCAATTCTCATCTAAAGTTTACTATATTACCGCTTCGAATGGGTTTTTATCCATTATCTTTGATACGTTTCTTTTTATTTTATATCGCTGGATTGGTCTCTGGCATCTTTTGCGAAGTGAAAAACCCAAAGCAATCATTCTGGTGATGTGGCATCCATTGAATGTGCTTTTTTGTATAATGGCTAAACTGGCAGCCAGGTCGAAAACAGCTGTTTGGCTGCACGAGCCATACAAACAGCACAAACGATCCTATGGCAGAAAAGCGATTGTTTTTTATATGGTCGAGTGGCTCCAAAGTCTTACTATGTCCTGGGTTGATGAAATTGTGCTGCATTCCGAAAATGGCCTTCTCGCCTTTCGCAAGCGATATCCCATGGCAAAACAACCTGTCCATCTGGTTCCGCTTCAGTTACGCGATCAGCCTGGCGAAGCCTCCGATCGATATCTGATTTCTTTTCTGGGGAATGCAGCCAAGGCTAAGGGGATCGATACCTTTTTTGACCTGGTCGAAACCAGTGTGTCGCGTGGTCTGAAATGGCAGTTCGGGATTGCTACCTGCGATGATATAACGTCGCATTTGAAGAGATTAAGCACAAGAGCTCGTCAGCATCTGGAGATTATTTCTGAAGACCAATTGTCCGACGTTGCGATAAGGAATATGGCTGCCAGAAGTGAGGCTGTTCTGTGTCTGTATGTAAGCAATATGCAAAGTGGAATTGTGCCGGTTGCATATATGTGTGGTACGCCGGTTATCGCTACTGATCTCAAAGGATTAAGGCGGTCCATCGCGCATGGCGAAACTGGTTATTTGGTTCCACCCAAACCGGAACCGTCTAATCTTTTTGAAGCAATAGAATTTGTTGACAAAAACTTCGATTCTCTTTCCAATAACTGCCGACAGAGATTCTTAACCGACTATAGCGATTGCGACTGGCGCAATGCCTATAGGTGGCTTTGGTTATGAAAATTCCAATTATAACTGTTTGCTTTAATAGTGCTGAGACAATTGAAGATACTATAAGAAGCGTTCTTAGTCAGGCCTATAAGAATATTGAGTATATTATCATTGATGGCGGCTCTACGGATGGCACGCTTTGCACCTACCATATTTATAAAGGCAATCAAAGTGGATGTCAAAAAAAGGTAAGTCAAAAAAACAATCTTACGACAATGGTAATCTACTTGCATGGATACAAAGATATTATGAAGTTGCTTTAGAAGGAGAAAGGAAATATGACAGCGTATCATGCAAAGATTCGTGTAAGGTTTCGAGAGTTAGAACGACGTATCCTCCGTTTTTTAGGTGGTCTTTCAAATAGAGACTTAGAGTACGAGTTCGTTTATCGCCAAGTGGTTGGCCAACACTTAAGTATTCTTGATGTGGGAGGAAGTGAATCACTCTTACCTCTTCAATTCGCCAAGAGAGGTCAGTCTGTCACTGTGTACGACTTCCGTGAATATTCTGAGCAGCACCCCAATCTAACAAGCGTTCAGGGCGACTTCCTGGCCAACGAGCTTCCTGATAACTGCTTCGATTATGTAGTGATGATATCTACTATAGAACACATAGGTTTTGGAAGTTATGGTGCTCCTGTCTACAGCGATGGCGATTTTAAAGCGATATCAGAGGCCACGCGTGTTCTAAAGCCATCGGGGAGATTGGTTCTTACATTCCCCTTCGCGAGCAAGGAACACCATATTGCCGGTTTTGAACGCTGGTATGACCTTGAACGTGTGAAGCGCCTGTTCGAGGGGATGCATATCATTTCAGAGGAATATTATATCCCGCACACTATAATCCTGGGCAGAGTTACCAAATGGGTTCCAGCGTCTTTGGAACAGATAACAGAAGTAGATGATGTTGTGAAGAGATTTGGGTATCAATGCAACGCGTGTTATGCTGTTTCACCTATTCCTCGACCAAATTTTCGATAAGCATTAATATGTCTGCTAAGAACACTAAAAAAACTTCTCCAAAACTTCTCGTCTTATGCCAGCTCTTCTATCCAGAGCTGGTGTCAACCGGCCAGACTTTAACAGAACTTTGTGAACAGCTGGTACCGCTTGGTGTGGATGTTCACGTTGTTTGTGGCCCACCTACCGTACTGAATAGAAAGAGCAAAACTCCCAAATATATCGAGTATAATGGTATTCACATACGGCGTGTCTGGGGAACGAGGTTTCCGAAGCTGAATTTAATCGGTAGGGTGATAAATCAGCTAACTTTTGCTGTTTCGGTCTTTTTTTACTTGCTACTTCACCGTCCACGAAGACCAATTCTGGTTTTGACCAATCCACCCTTTCTTGCCGTCTCCTGCGCGATACTGAAAGTTTTGAAAATCGGCGAGCCCTACATTTATCTTGTTTTTGATGTTTATCCAGATACTGCCGTACGGTTGGGTGTTTTGAAAGAAAATGGCTTCTTGTCTTGTTGTTGGGAACGATTTAATTCTTTTGTGTTTAGACAGGCATCTGCCATCATTGTTATTGGAAGATGTATGCAGGATGTCATAAAGCAAAAAGCGAAAAAGTTCGGTCTCAAATTGGATGATAAGTTATACCATATTAGCGTCTGGAGTGACGATAAGCTTATAAGTTCTGCTTCAGATCGAGGAAATCCTCTGAGAAAAAAGTGGAATCTTGAGGGGAAGTTCGTCATCGGGTATTTTGGCAATATGGGACGCTTTCATGATATGGAGACTATCATCAGAGCCGCTGATACCTTAAAAGACAAAGAGGATATATGTTTTTTGTTTGTAGGCGAAGGGCATAAAAAACAAGCTACTATGGAATATGCAACCAGGCATAATTTACAAAATTGCCAGTTTCATACCTACGTTGACAGGGGAGACCTGGGCCATTTAATGCATTTAGCTAACGTTGGTATTGTTTCTTTGCTGGAAGGACAAGAGGGTTTGTCGGTACCTTCGAAGGCATTTGGCCTGATGGCTGCTGGAGTACCTATAATAGCAGTAATGTCGGCCAAATCGGAGATTGCACGAATTGTAAAAGAGGAAAACTGCGGCACTTTGGTCAAACCCGGTGAAAAAAGAGTACTGGCAAGTAGTATTTTACAACTTTATTATGATAAGGCCAAATTAGACCAGATGAGTACAAGTGCGCTAAGAGCTATTAATGACAAATATAATCTCAAACAAGCTGCAAGAAGATATTTTGCTTTGATCGGGCAAATCAGTTGTGTAAATAAGGTATGATTTTTTGGGAGAAATTCAAATGAGACAAGCATTAGTGTGTGGTGCGGGGGGGTTTATTGGGAGTCATCTTGTCAAAAGACTCAAACAGGAAGGCTTTTGGGTTCGTGGCGTGGACTTAAAATATCCAGAGTTTAGCGAAACGACGGCGGATGATTTTGTCATTGGCGACCTGCGCGATCCCATAACTTGTAGAAATGTAACTGACCGGCCTTTTGATGAAGTGTATCAGTTAGCGGCAGATATGGGTGGAGCTGGTTATATTTTTACTGGTGAACATGATTCGGAAGTCATGCATAACTCGGCAATGATAAACCTAAATATGGCCGATATCTGCCGGACAATGGGAGTCAAAAAGATATTCTATTCGTCCTCGGCATGCATTTACCCCGAGTACAACCAAATGGATCCGGATAACCCCAAGTGCTCAGAAGACTCGGCTTACCCAGCTCAACCAGACAGTGAATACGGCTGGGAGAAACTCTTTAGCGAACGAATGTATCTGTCTTATTACAGGAATCATGGCCTCCAAGTGCGTATTGCGAGATTTCACAACATATTTGGCCCCGAGGGGGCGTGGAACAACGGCAGGGAAAAAGCCCCGGCTGCATTTTGCCGGAAAGTAGCCGAAGCAGAAGATGGCGGAGAAATTGAAATGTGGGGAGATGGCAAGCAAACCCGCTCATTTCTCTATATCGATGAATGCCTGGACGGCGTCCGCAGATTGATGGATTCGGATTTTCTGGGGCCTGTTAATATTGGCTCAGAAGAGATGATAGCAATAGACGGTCTTGCTGAGATGATTATGGAGATCGCCAGCAAAAAGCTTAGAGTAAAACATATTGAAGGGCCATTAGGCGTCAGAGGAAGAAATTCAGACAATAAACTTATATTTGAAAAGATTGGCTGGAAACCAACACGCCAACTGCGGGAAGGATTGGAGAAAACGTATCACTGGATAGAAGAAAAGGTGAAAGAAGCGTCTTTGATAGCCAAGTAATTCCCTTATGCCTTTTAACATAAGCCGATTATGAAAAATGCCTAACTGATATCTGCGGTGTAAGAAAAGAGAAACTGAGCCATGCACAGATGGGTTCATTTCGTATTTTTGGATAGCATTCTAATCAATATAGGTTTCTTTGCTTCCTTTTGGCTTAGGTACGGTCTGCCATTTCCTGAGAATAATTTTCTGCCTTACAAAGGTAGCTTTGTATTTTTGACGCTGATATACATGTCAGCATTGGCTTTCTTCCAAGTTTATAAAAGGAGGTTTAAATCTTCATGGGAATTGTTCAAAAGAGTTTTTTTAGGGCTGTTCTTAGGGACATTGTTAAGTGTTGCTTTTGTTTATGTTTTCAGAGTCAAGTGGGGGGCATTTCCGACGAGTGTGTTTGCCATTTCATTTCTTGTAAATCTACTTTTGATTTTCAAGGTTAATCAGTTTATTCTGAAGGTAAAAAAAAGAATCAAAAAGCAGGTGATAATACTCGGCGAGGGCAACCTGGACGGCATCCTAACCAAAAGAACCGACGTGGTAAGGAAAAAAATTGACCAGGTCGGGGAGTTGGCCGAGTACACCGATATGGATGAAGTCGTTATCTGTGAAAGAATCCACGATGAAAAGGACCTTAATCTGCTGATGTATCTTGTGCAGAAGCTCAAAATTGATGTGGTCTTCAGTCCTGTTTGCTATATGGGCCTGCTTTTTGACAGAATCAACGGCAACGGTGACAGCTCCCTCGAAATACTCCACACGTTTATTGGCAGAAAGCGAGATATTGATGAATTCTTGATGAGAGTACTTGACGTAATAGGTAGTCTGGTTATTCTTTTCGTTTCGATACCTGTAATGTTGTTGGTGGCACTATTAATCAAAATTACATCCGGCCGGCCCATCCTCTACAAGCAAAGAAGGGTGGGAAAGGACGGCATAATTTTTACCCTGTATAAGTTTAGAACTATGATAAACAACGCAGAAGAAAAACTCGGACCTGTCTGGGCTGAGCCGGGCGACCCGCGCATAACGAATATAGGAAAGTTATTGCGAATGACGCGGCTGGATGAGTTTCCACAGTTATTTAACATATTGGCTGGTAATATGAGTCTGGTCGGTCCTAGACCCGAACGGCCGCATTTTGTAAAACTCCATAAGCCTTTGCGAGAGCTTAGATTGGCAGTAAAACCTGGCCTGACTGGCCTTGCTCAAATCAGAAGCTTTTACGACTTAAAACCACAGCACAAAATCAAGTATGATTATTTGTACATACAACAAAGGTCGTTGTCGCTAAATCTATATATACTGGCAAAAACCGTTCCCGTTATCTTTTCCAAAAGAGGCTGGTAAAGTCAAAGCACCTCATAAACAATGATTTCCCCCTTTTTTCCCCGCCTACCAATCCACGCGGAATATTTTTCTTGAACAGCCAAGCTAACTTTTGGCTTTTCGCCCCCCTTCACAATTTTCACTATATATTTAACCCCCTTAGGGACATTCTTGTCATACGCCAGACCTTTCCGCTCCGCATAAAAACTTATACGCTTATCCGGTACAGCAATAACATCTTCCGGCCTGGTGTTTTCTTTAAGCCATTTTGCAGCGTCAAGATAGCCTTGCTTATCTATGCGCATGGGCCTCAACAGCTTAGGCAGACAAATAGCCATCCCGATTGCTAACAAAACAAAAAACCATCGCTGTCTATTTTTCTGCATACTCACATTCTTTTTCGGACTCCTTTCACTTAGCCAACAAGCAATTGTGTGCAGACCGATTGGGATGTAAAAAATGGTGAAAACAACCAGAGCCAATGTGTGTCTCCTGCTGAGAAACCCGCTCGACTGCCAACACAACATTGCAATGTTAAGGATAATGAACGCTGCAGCGAAAAATGTTTGTTCCAGTGTCTTTGATTGCTTTCGGAAATAATAATAGCAGCCTATCAGCAAGAATGGAACGAAATAATACATCAATGTCTCGCACATATTAGTTATCAACGTCTCATTTCCTATTACCCCCTTTATTGAT
>CAZTKW010000166.1:0-7122 GCA_964614315.1 uncultured Pirellulales bacterium | reverse complement strand
CTCATCTAAACAGCCCTCTGCCTTCGGGGTCAGAAATAATGGATCACCGAGGTGAAAAACCTATCAGAACGACCGTAAAATAGCGTAATTGTCGCCTATTCCAGCCTGATACCGCTTACGCTTACTATTACTCGGCTGCCTGCTCTCGTAAAATGAGCCAGTACGACAAGGCCATCGCTTACAATGAATATGGGGAGTTTCTAACGAGGCAGAGGAAAAGAGTTGGTTGGTTAATTGTTTGACGGGGATTGTGGAGCGGTTATAATTTTGCGGAGAGAAAAAAAACCGTGGCGGAATAGTCTTTGACAGTATTCAGACAATCTGAAAGTAATGAAATATGTTTAAGCAGAAAAGATAAAAAAGATGTTTAACAAAAATCCTTCATTCAAAATAACCTGTATATTCACTTTGATAACGGCTTTGTTATTCCCATCGACGGCGCTGCTTGCTGAAATTAGTGGAGTAGAATTGCTGAATTTATTGAGCGATAGAGACCAGATATACAGTACGGACGGTCGCAGAATTTCGTTCATGGTAGCAACACAAGATAACCAATTCTATGATCCTAACCAGGGTATGGTCGTTAGGAATTGCGAAGCTACCTGGACGAAAGAAGCATTTGCAATGAAGATAACCAACAATTACGAGCACCCGCCTGTTTTCGCCCCACTTGGGTCCAGGGGGTATCAAACCTACGATTATTATAAGGGCAATTTGATTGTATGGAGGACCCTGGAGGAGTATATTTTCTCATCACCTGACCGCAATGATACAATTAGCAAGCTAAGGTCGTTCCTTGTTGACCCTAACGGCCAAATAATGGAGACAAGCGATAGCACATTACTTTATCGCTACCCTATTGATAAGCCATTCAGTTTGTACCAGTTTAAGTATTACCAAGTGCCTACAGGTAGAGGGTTCTCGAGACATTTGGGCAATGTTACTTCAGTAAAAGCCCTGACATCAGGTTTGATGAAAACAACTTCACAGGGCTCATTTGGGCCAGGCTTGCAGGGTACCTGGGAGCTTACGGTGGATCCAAACTCGGACTACCTTGTCAGGGAAGCCATTTTTACGATGGAGGGCGAGCATAAGCCCACAAAGGTAATTACATGCAGCGGTGTTATGATGAAAGATGGGGTGAGGCTTGCTAAGTATGGAGTTTATAGAACTTCCACCTCTGAACTATCAATTGAGGTTACTGACATATCCAAAGTAGTTGGGGCAAATGCTCTTTACGAGGAGGTTCTTCTTTATTTGAACAGACCTTTGCCTCCAGGTTCATCGATACTTGACTTGCAAGGGGAGAAACCTATCAGAACGACTGTAAAATAGCGTAATTGAAGCAAATCAAATCGTGAAACTGGGGCAGATGGAACCGCAAACGCATTCTATCAGCAAAAATTCAAAAGGGGAAATTGAGACAGACACATTCATCAGCTGTTGTTGCCGGAGGCCGCAATGAGGGTCAAACAGTATTTCGCAGGTGCGCGGCACCGGAGAAAATAGAAATAGCCCGAACTGAAGGCAACAACAGCTTCTTGTGCTTTAAAATTTTTAACCACAAGGCACAGGGGAGAATAAAAAACGCGTGGGTTTTTGGATTTTATTATTGAAAAAACGGGTGATTTGGGGCACAATGGGGGGCTGTTAATTAACTTCTATTATAAAAATTAATCTGGAGGTTCAACAATGAAACGAACAATTCTCTTAACGGCCCTGTTAATAACTGTTTTTATGGCCCCCATGACGGGATATGCGGAAAAGGAAGTTTTTCGGCTGGGTATGATTGGCTTAGACACCTCTCATGTAATCGCTTTTACCAAGATAATCAATGACCCTGCAAATAATTACGGGTGTAAGGTGGTCGCCGGCTATCCGGGGGGCTCTGATGATGTTTACGATTCCTATACCAGAGTTGAAAATTTTACGAAACAAATACACGATGAATTAGGGGTTGAAATTGTAAACAGTATCGAAGAGCTGTGCGAAAAGGTCGATGGAGTTCTGCTTGAAAGCGTTGACGGTCGGCCGCACCTTGAACAGGTCAGGCCTGTAATTGCGGCTGGCAAGCCGGTATTTGTGGATAAACCGATGGCGGGCAGCCTGGAGGACGTGATTGAGATATTCCGATTGGCCAGAGAAAATAACGTGCCGTGCTGGACGAGTTCGTCAGCGCGTTATGCTCCTGATACTATCGGGATGAGAAACAATAAAGAGGTAGGGGAAGTACTCGGATGCGCTACCTACGGGCCGTGCAAACTCGAAGAGCATCATCCGGATTTTTACTGGTACGGGATACACGGGATTGAGTCGCTGTTTACGATAATGGGGACGGGCTGTGAGAGCGTGATGCGAGTGCATACCGACGATACGGACCTTGTCATCGGGACGTGGGAAGACGGGCGGATAGGTACATTCAGGGGGCTGCGGAGCGGTAAGATTGAATATGGAGCGACAGTTTTCGGTTCAAAAAGCATCTTTCGGAGCGGCAGAGGGGGAGGCTACAAACCGTTAGTCGATGAAATTATCAAATTCTTCAAAACGGGGCGGAGTCCGGTGCCGGCGGAAGAGACAATCGAGATATTTGCGTTTATGAGCGCAGCGGATGAATCCAAGGAGCAGGACGGAGCGGCTGTTACAATTGAGTCAGTGATTAAGAAAGCAAAAAATAAAGAATGTGGTAATAAGGAGGCTGCTAAAATGACATTTACCGGCGCCAAAGGCGAAGTAAAGTTGATGACATTAGACCCGGGGCACTTTCACGCGGCGCTGGTGCAAAAGTCAATGTACGAGCAGGTCTCGCCGACGGTGCATGTTTACGCTCCGAAAGGGGCAGACGTCGAGGACCATTTAGGCCGCATCAGGGGTTTTAATGAACGGGCAGAGAACCCGACAAGCTGGAAGGAAGAAGTTTATACCGGCGATGATTTTTTAGAGAAGATGCTGGATGAGCAGCCGGGCAACGTGGTAATGATATCAGGCAAGAAAAAGGCCGAGTATATCAAGGCCTGCGTTGATGCGGGGTTAAACGTCCTGTCGGATAAGCCGATGTGTATCGATGCCAAAGGCTTTAAGCTTATAGAAGAGGCGTTCGAGGCAGCTGAGAAAAACGGCGTGATGCTTTATGATGTAATGACGGAGCGGTCAGAGGTTACGACGCTTCTGCAGAAGGCATTTGTGCATAACGAAGAAGTCTTTGGCCAGTTACAAAAAGGGACAGTGGATGAGCCGGCGGTGATTAAATCAAGCATTCATCACTTTTTCAAATACGTTTCGGGCAGCGTTTTGAAAAGGCCCGGTTGGTATTTCGACACGACACAACAAGGCGAAGGGATCGTGGATGTTACAACACACCTGCTGGATATTATAATGTGGGCGTGCTTTCCGGGAGAGACGATAGATTTTGATAGAGATATCGATATAAAACGAGCGAGGCGGTGGCCGACAATGATAAGCCGTGAGCAATACAACAAAGTAACAAGGCTCGATGATTTTCCGGATTTTTTGAAAGAAAATCTGAACGATGAAGGGGTCCTGCCGTGCTATGCCAACGGGGAAATAATCTATACACTGAAAGGGGTTCACGCAAGAGCGGCAGTGATGTGGAAATACGAGGCTCCGGAAGGGACGAAAGACACGCATTACTCGATTATGAAGGGGAGTAAATCCAACGTTGTTATCCGCCAGGGCAAGGAGCAAAATTATCAGCCGGAACTGTACGTAGAGCCGGCAGAAGGTGCGGACAGAGAAGAATTGGGCGAAGCTTTGAAAAATGCAATCGCGGAACTGCAAAACCAGTGGCCCGGCGTCGGAATGGAACAACGAAAAAACGGCTGGCATATAGTGATACCAGATAAATACCGCATCGGGCATGAGGCACATTTCGGGCAGGTTACGGAAAGGTATATGAAATTCCTGGTAGATGGCAAGATGCCCGATTGGGAAGTGCCTAATATGAAGACAAAGTATCATACCACAACCAGCGCACTGGCACTGGCGAGCGAAGAAAGCAACAGCAGCAAGCCAAAGGTGGAATTTATACAAGGTAAAGACAAAATCGATGTTATGGTCGGCGACAAGCATTTTACCAGCTACCTCTTTGGCGGCAAATCTTACGAGAAAATCGGTGACAATAAGGATGATTACGGTTTTTTAGCAAAGCCGGTTTTGTATCCCGTGTATTCGCCTTCGGGCATTGTGGTGAATCGCAGCTATCCCCTTGGTGAAGCTGAAGGTGAAAGCAATGACCATCCGCATCATGTGGGGATTTTCTTTACCTACGGCAGTGAGGGTGAAATCAACGGCGATGATTTCTGGGGACAGACGCGTGCTTCTTCGTCGCAAATCAAACACATAGAAGTAACGGAAATGACCGGAGGAGCCGGTGAGGGAAAACTTTCAACGGTAATGAACTGGGTAGGCAAAAACGGCAATACACTGCTGAAAGAAAACCGGGATATGTTCTTTTACGCCGGTGAAAATGAATATGTTATCGATTTCAGGATAGACCTCACGGCGCAGGACACAAAGGTGGTATTTGGTGACACGAAAGAAGGTATGCTCGGGATTCGAGTAGCTCCATTTTTAAGAGAGACAGCCGGCAGCAACTGGGTAAAAGGAGTCAGCGGGACAGCCGAATACTTAAGCTCGAACGGAGAAAAACAGGAGAAAAATATATGGGCTAAACGCGCCCGCTGGGTCCGCCTCGAAGGCAACAAGGACAATAAAACAGTCGGTGTTGCTATTTTTCACCATCCGACAAGCGTGAATTATCCCGCCTACTGGCATGCACGCGGTTACGGTTTGTTCGCAGCCAATCCGTTAGGACAGCTTGCGTTCCAAAAGGGGCGAAAGATTGAAAATCCACAGCCGTTTAACCTTACACTCGAACCGGGCCAAAAGGCACACTTCGGGTTTCGGATGGTTATTTATGAAGGCGCCAGAACTACAGAACAGTTAGAAGAGAAGTTTGAGGATTTCGCGAGAAAATCATAAGAGATAGGAAAGCAGCGTTTTGCCGTATATTTTAGGCAATTCAACAGATTTAGAGTGGAACAGGGCCGAAGAAAAGCTGAAATCAAGGACATTTTCAGAATTCAATCCTTGTTATTTTGCCTGGTTTCGATTACAATTAAGGTTTTTGATAATAAAATCTCGTTTATTGAACTGCTGGAGAACGTAAGCAAATAATAACACCTCACTTTTAGTTATATTATTGCAGTTCTTAACTTTGAAGGAATTATAAGAGGAACGTGATTATGAAAGGTATAAGCCGGCGAGAGTTCATGAAAAATTCAGCGGCTGCGGGATTGGCGTTTTTAGCACCGTTTTCCCGCGTGCGAGGAGCCAACAACGATGTACGAGTGGCTGTGATAGGATTGGGCGGAGGCGACTCCGGAGGAAAAGGACAACAGCATGTCAGGATATTCAGCAAACTCGACGGAGTGCGGGTAGCGGCGCTGTGTGATGTTGACAGTGAACACCTGGGACCGGAAATACAAAGGTTCAAAGAGCAAAATCAAACTATCGAGGGCTATAGCGATGCGCGAAGAATCCTAGACAATAAGTCCATCGATGCGATTGTCATAGTTACGCCAAATCACTGGCATTCACTTTTGACGGTGTGGGGATGCCAGGCGGGTAAGGATGTTTATGTTGAAAAACCTGTTTCGCATAATATGTGGGAGGGACGTAAAATGGTCGAGGCGGCCCGCAAGTATGAGCGCATTGTGCAGGCGGGCACGCAGAGCCGCTCGGACAAGGGGCTGAAAGAAGCATTCGAATATATTCAACAGGGTAATCTCGGGAAAATGATGCTTGTGCGCGGGATTTGTTATAAAAGGCGCGCCAGTATCGGAAAGGTGGACGGCCCTCAGCCAATTCCTCAATCGGTGGATTATAATCTATGGGCAGGGCCGGCACCGTTAGTGCCATTGATGCGCAAGCGGCTGCACTATGACTGGCACTGGGTATGGGCAACCGGCTGCGGCTCCATTGGTAATGTCGGCCTGCATCAGATGGACATATGCCGCTGGGCAACCGGACAAAACAAACTGCCCGCCCGTGTGATGAGTATAGGCGGACGGTTCGGTTATGATGACGATGGCGAAACGGCCAACACACAGATTGCAATTTTGGATTATGAGCCGGCACCGATACTTTTCGAAGTGCGGGGGCTGCCCAAAAAGAAGGCAGATTCGGAAATGGACCCCTGGGAAGCAATGGACAACTACAAAGGGCTTCGGCAGGGTATAGTAGTGCAATGTGAAGACGGCTACTTCGCCGGTGGGTGGGCATACGATAATAACGGCAAAAAGATTAAACAGTTCTTCAGGGACGGCGGCGGCGGACATCAGGCTAATTTTATCAAGGCGATGCGCAGCCGAAAGGTCGGTGACCTTAATGCTGACATCCTCGAAGGGCATCTTTCGACATCTCTGAGCCATCTGGCGAACATATCCTACAGAGTTGGGAGTAAATCATCACCCGAACAAATTAAAGAAACGCTCGGCAGCAACAAAGAGTCTTTGGATGCTTTCGAACGTTTTCAAAGTCACTTGTCGGCCAATGAAGTCGACCTCACAAAGACGCCAGCCATTCTTGGGCCGTGTCTCAAGATGGACTGCGAAAAAGAAAAGTTTACCGGCGAGTTTGCTGACCAGGCAAACGAACTTTTGAAGCGAGAATATCGCAAGCCGTTCGTTGTGCCGGAACAGGTATAATAACAGTCATTAAAGGAGATTCGATTATGAAGCGTATCACACGACGAGATTTTATCAAAAGCTCAGTGGCCACCGGTGCTGCACTGGCGCTGCCTTTTTCCAATGTACGGGGAGCAAATAACGATATTCGCCTGGGTGTGATTGGTCTTGGCGGCCAGGGAGGAATGGGGCAGGGAAAATATCACATCAGTTTGTTTAGTAAACTTCCAGGTGTGCGGGTAGCGGCAATATGCGATGCAGACAAAGATGTACTGAACGCTGAAGTAAAAAAATTCAAAGAACGTAATGAAACGGTAGATGCTTATACAGATTTACGCGAGCTGCTTGATGATAAGAGCATTGATGCGATTACGACGGCAACGCCGAACCATTGGCATGCGCTGGTTACGATATGGGC
>CAZTKW010000165.1:0-7128 GCA_964614315.1 uncultured Pirellulales bacterium | reverse complement strand
TTTGAAACTTCTCCAACATCGGTGTAAATATCTTATGGATATGTCACTCACTTGAGCCATTCGTAAAGCTCGTAGTGATGTTTGTTCATGCCCATTTTTTCGTATACTTGCTGTGCCGGTTTGTTTTGCTTATCAACGTAAAGACGAATCCCAGCCAGTTCTGGTGATTGCTCAACCTGCTTTTTCAAATTCAGGTACAGCTTCTTAAACACACCCTTTTCGCGCGCTTCGGGAATTACAAAAAGTGAATGTATCCACAGAACCGTTGCGTTTCTCCAGTCGCTCCATTCCGGTATTGTCAATAGCACTGCCAGGACTTTATCTTTTTCCTGTGCTATCCAATAGGTTCCTCGCGTCGGCTCATGGAAAACGCCGTGTACTCCCTTTCTTACCAAAGTTTTATCAAGTTGAATCCCTTCCGTCTCCTGCGCCATCTGCAGTTGCAACTCGACGATACGTTCGGTATCATTCAATCTTGCCTTGCGAATCTCAATCATTACGGCAGGCCTGTCATTTGACAATCATTACCCTTTCTCTCCTGCTGCACCGGCTGAAAAACTCAGAAAATATCCAGATAGGTATCGAGTTCCCAGGTAGTGACCTGCTGTTTGAACTGGTCCCACTCTTTTGTTTTCACATCGACGTATCTTTCAAACAAATGCTTGCCCAGTACTTCTTTCATAAGTTCGTCTTTTTTGAATTCGTATAAAGCCTGGCCCAACGAGCCCGGCAGAATGTCGATATTTTTCATAGCCAGGCTTTCGTCGTCAAGCTGGTATATATTTTCTTCGACAGGCTCAGAAGGTTGCAGGTCAGCCTGGATTCCGTCCAGGCCGGCCCTTAACATAACCGCAAAGGCCAGATACGGATTACAGGCTGGGTCCGGGCATCTTAGCTCGATTCTCGCTGCTTCCCCCTTGCCTTTGAACCATTTGGGCACTCGCAAAAGAGCTGAACGGTTCGCGCTTGCCCAGGTAATGTACACGGGGGCCTCGTATCCTGAAACAAGCCGCTTGTACGAATTTACCGTCGGACACAGAATTGCACACATTCCTTTGATGTGTTTTATCTGTCCGGCAATGAAATTAAAGGCGGGTTTAGAAAGGTTATATTTGTGCTCTTTGTCATAAAAGGCATTTGTTTTCGCTTTGGTGTCAAACAGGCTTTGGTGAACGTGCATGCCGGAGCCTGCCATCCCCATTATCGGTTTCGGCATAAATGTGGCGTGCAGATTGTGCTTTTGAGCTATCTTTTTTGCGCAGTATTTCAGTGTCAGCACCTTGTCGGCCGCATCCAGACATTGGCCGTAATTGAAATCTATTTCGTATTGGCCGAAGCCGACCTCGTGATGGGACGTTTCAACTTTGATTCCAAAGTTCTCCAGTGCACTGGCTATCTCTTTTATGACCTTGTAGCCCTCGTGAGAAGACAGGTCGAAATAGCTGCCGTAGTCAAGGGGGGAGGTTCTGTTTTCGTCATCGGCCCTAAATAAATAGAATTCAGGTTCCGGCCCTACGTTATACTCGAAGCCTTGTTTCGTTGCTTCGGCGATTGCTTCTTTGAGAATAAACCTGGGGTCGCCCTCGAAAGGATTGCCGTCTGAGCGGTGGATATCACAGATTAGCCTTGCAGCCCTGCCGTTTTCGGTAAGCCAGGGCACAACGGCATAAGTTGTCATGTCCGGCTTCAAAAACAAATCACTTTCCTGTATCCGGGCGAAACCTTCGACAGAAGAGCCGTCAAACCAGACTCCGTTGCGAGAAGCGTCCTCGAGTTGTTCGGCCGGTATTATGAGTTCCTTTATAACACCTAATAAATCGGTGAATTGCAGGGTAATAAATTTGATATCATCCTTTTTGACCTGTTCCAGGACCTTTTGAACGTTCATTTCATTTCCTTTTCGTTGTAAAATTACATTTTTTTACTTTCATTTTGCCCGAAAACCGCGGACAGTCCGCTTGATAATTGACAATTATTCTGACTTTTACAGGCAAAAGTGCAAGATAAATTTTCCTGATACAGATTCAATTGCAAATAAAAGCGCAAAACCATGGGCGTAAAAGTTCCAAAATGCTTTAAAAAAACCTGTAAATGTGTAAAAGGGCTTGGTGCAAATTTGCGCAGGTTCGGGGGTAAACGTGTATTTTTGTGCGTTTTTTTGGAAAAAGCATCTGATGTCTCGCCGGCCGCAGAACTCGAACTATTGCAAAATCGTTCACATTTTATCCCCCAAATTTGCTTACACCATTGATATAACCCCCTGTGTCCCCTGCACCCTAGGTGCTGTGCCCCAGGTATTAGGTACCTGCACCCATGGGGCCCGATATCTCACAATATACCCAACCGTTTCTATCACTGACTTCCCCCAAACCATTGTCGTTTTAAAGTAATTTCCTTTACCAGACTTTTTCATTTTATTTGAAAATAAAATAATTTCCGAAAGTTAAGAACTTTCGATGCTCTCGACACTATATCACACATTCTTATTATTATAGAATTTCTTTTCGTGAATATCAGCGTACCCCTTAAGCCGCTTAAGAACATCAGGATAATCATTCTTGACATCTTTAGTTTCATACGGGTCGTTTTTCATATCGAAAAGTGACAAGCCGATTCTTTCCTCTTTGTACTTGCCCGCCGCACCGTCGTTACCGGCTTTTACCAGTGTGCGGTAGCCGTGGGGAATGTGGAGTTTCCATCTGCCGTCCCCGCTTATCACTCCCTGGAACTGTTTCCCATTGGAGAATGGATAATATTTGTGAGGGTTTTTCGCTTCGCGTTTGCCTGACACAAGCTTCCACACATCTTTGCCATCTATCGTGTTTTCAGGCAGCGCCGCGCCGGCCAAACCCGCCAGCGTCGGCAAAAGGTCGACCGTACAGAACATCCGTTCGCTGGCCGTACCAGCCGCTATCTTGCCGGGATACTTAATGATGCAGGCGCTCCGTACTCCGCCGTCAAAGGTTGTCCCCTTCGCCTCGCGGTAGGGCGTCTTGCCCGCGTGATTGCCATACGATATCCACGGCCCGTTGTCGCTTGTAAAGATGACGATAGTGTCCTTTTCAACCCCGCTGTCTTTAAGGGCCTTTGTGATTTGTCCCACGGACCAGTCAACCTCCATCATCACGTCCCCGTAAAGCCCCGCGCCGGATTTCCCCGCGAATTTTTTACTGACGAACAGCGGAACATGCGGCATCGACTGAGGTACATAAAGAAAGAACGGATTGTTTTTATTCCGTTTGATAAAATCAACCGCCTTTTCAGTGTACCACGTTGTCAGCATCGGCTGATGTTCCGGGGTCACTCGAGCTACCTTAACTTTACCGTTCTCAAAATACTGCAGCGGATACCTCCCCCAGTACTCCGGGTTTTCCGGGTGGAACTCCCACATATCATTGGAATACAATAAACCGCACGACTCGTCAAAACCCCTGTCCCATGGACGCCGCCCGTCCTGGTCCCCAATATGCCATTTACCGAAGATTGCCGTTTTATACCCGTTGCCCTTAAATACTTCGGCCATTATCTTGTACTTCGGATCAAGACCGGCGCCGTTCGGACCGTGAGCGCCGAAAACTTTGGTTCTTCCCGGGAAGCACCCGCTCAAAAGCGACGCCCTTGAGGCTGAACATATCGCCTGCGGAACATAAAAATTATTAAATCTGCACCCCTCATCGGCTAATCGCTTAACATTAGGTGTTTTGTATTGTTGTCTGCCGAAAGGCTCAAAATCGCTCCAGCCGGAATCGTCGAGAAAGACCAGAACAATGTTAGGCCTTTTCCTTTTGCCGCTGCCAACGTTGTTGCTCATACATCCCGAGGGCAGCAATCCCGATACCGCCGAAATCGCTGCTAATTTCAAAAATTCGCGTCTGCTTTGAATTCGTTTCATTTTGACATCCCTTTCTCGGAGTATAAATAAAATATTGCTTGGAATATAATATCAAACCTGCCTCGAAAACTTAAGTTTTTTTTCATATTTTTCCCACCCTTTTTATATAACCCCCTGCACCATAGGGGCCTGCTTTGTCACCTCGAGCGCAGTCGAGAGGTCTATTAAAAGTCGTCATTGCGAGCACAGCGAAGCAATCTCAACCGGCTAAATACAAAATACTATATTCTATATACTCGCCTCCGGCGCGCCTCTGTGCCCCAGGTATTGGCGGGATACAATCTTTTTTTTATTTTTCCCCTTGCCTTTTCTCTTCTTTCCTTGTATTATATTCCCCTAAAGGCGGAAACACCTATGAGCGAAAAACTCCAACGAAAATAAAGATATGAAAATTGTTGCGATAATTACACATTTGTGGTTTGATAATATAATGCAGATCAGAGAAAATAGGTAACTATTCCTATTGTTCAATGAGTCTTAATAAAAAAAATATAAGCTTCTATAAACTTGAAAGATTAGCTCAACTTTCATTAAAGAATGCTATTAGGCTCCACTTCGACTCTATTCTTTTATACAAAAATAAATCTTATCCATCAGCCTTTCAGCTTTCAGTTTTGGCCTTGGAAGAGCTCGGAAAATCAAAAGAATTGGAAGTCTATTATTTCCATTCGAAATCTGACAGCGGACCAATGGAACCAAAGGATGAAGAAAAGTATCTTAGATTATATTTTTCGCATCAATGGAAGCAGGAGGCCTTTCTGGCAAGGGAACTATTCGATTACTCTCCTGCTTATGTCAAACTCATTGAGGAGAAAAAACTAGAGTGGAAAAAACAGAAAGCTACTTATGTTGGATTAAAATTAAATAAAGGAAAGGTTGATTTTAGCAGTATGATTCAGACGCCTTTTTCATTTTCTTCGAAAGATGCAAAAAAGCAGATATCATTGATTAATGATGCGCTACTTGATATGTGTAATGTCAACATCCAAGAAGATGGCCTTTTTTGGATTGAAGGGATGAATGATATTATAGATATTAATTTATATCGTAGACTGAAGCACAATTGGAAGTTCAAGTCACAGTTAAAATCAAGGCGTTGGTACAGAATTTGGAAAAAAGTTTTTTAGACGGATAACAAGCACTTTCACTCGTGTAGGATATGCAACTTGTTTGGACATGCGGAATCATTTAATAAAAGAGATTGGACGAGTAATTGTGGCTTTACATCTTTGTGTTGTAAACGAGCAAAAAGGCTTGTGGTTGTTTATTTTGAGGAGATTAGACAAAATGGCAAACGAAACATTATATAAAAAGGCGGTTGCTGAACTTTTCCACAGAACGTATGGGAAACTCGAAGACAGAGATGTCACTGTTGCTGTTGAATTATTTGATCTTTTGCTGGAACGTGACAAGAGCATACATTGTGACACTCTGAGAGAATTGTGCGAAGAAGTGGGTTACCACGAATCTACGAGTCGTACACTTGCACGAATATATGATTTTGTTGATGTATACAGAAAGTATAAGGAAGGACACGAGATGCGTCGTTGGAATGAGGAAATGATTGACAATTTATTGGAATAGCTGGGCTGGGTGTATAACTTATTTGCACACACCAAATCATTTAATAAAAGAGATTGGCCGAGTCCGCCATAAGCGGATAAATATTGAATAACCAACGGGAACTTCTTATGTAGACAGTATAATTATCGTTAGAAAGAATTATATATGGATGAATGGCAACTGTTACAGGATAAACTAGCAAAACTATCTTCGCCAATTGGTCGACTTATAATAGAATTTGCGAGTTTAGAAGAGCTTCTAAACTCTATGCTGATTGAAACAATAAATGAACATGATGAAGATTTAGGTTTGATAATCATCACGGATATGCCTTATTCTGCCAAAACTAAGCTCTTATTTAATCTTAATATTAGAATTTTAGATATGTGCGATTTCCTAAACCCTCTCATCAAAGAATTTAAAACTATTATTAAAGGCCTTGAAAAAGCAGGGCAAATGAGAAATGAAATAGTTCACGCAGCATGGTATGAATTAAATCCATCCGATTCAAAAGTTAAAACCAAAACAAAAGTTAAAAAAGGTTTTCCATCTCATACTCAAAAGCGATTGACAATAACTAAAATTGATGATGCTACTAAGTTCATCAATAAACTTGAAGAGCAACTGGAGGATTTCTGGGAAAGGCAAGGTGGATTGTTAGATGCAGGTCATTAATCGTTTACTTCCATTTAAGTGTGAAATAAATAAAACTAGGGTCAGTCACCTATTTTGCTTCATTCTCATTTCCAGCCATATTTCTTTCAACCAAATACAAAGAAGTTTTCCCTTCGCTCTTTTTATATAATAAATTTAACCAACCGTCAACATGCTAAATACTTGATACTAACGACTAAATACTAATTGAAACCCCGTCAATCCATATTTTATACCGCCAAAAACCACAAATCTTATTTCTAAATTCAGTCTTTCTCATCTGTTGGATCAACTTTTCTGTAGAGTTTTATTGAGTCGATATGTCCGAGCCGTAAATTCAACCACGAAACAATAAGCAGCCAGAAAATAATCCCCATGCCCAAAGCAAGATAGCATTCCTTTTTCTCTTCAATCGATGAAAATTCGTCGTTTTTAAGAACAAAAAGAATGAGGATATGAATGATTGAAAGAAAAATTGCCCCTATGCGAGCTCGTCTCCACGACCGTTCCTGCTTGAGCAATCGCTCATCTCGCTTGCGAATTCTCTCCTCTCGACTTTTCAAATCTTCTTTCTTGTTCATCATTTACATAAATACTTTTTTACCGTTCTAAAAAAACACTGCAACTGCACTATTTCAACTCTTTCTTCTCAATACCTATTCATCACATACAAAGATGTTTTCCCTTCACAGTCGCTCAAAGTTGCTCGTCCTATTGTACCCAAAAACTAAAACCCAGTCAAACAATCTTAAATTAATTTTCCTCCACATAATCAATCATTAACAGCCATTTTTTCAACTTAATACGCCGACTTGTCGGCCTCCACCACGAACCACCCCGATGTCTTGTATCGGGATCGGGATTTGTCGGGGTGTTTCCCAAAAAATCCGTGTCTTTTCTCTGCGCCTCTGCGCCTCCGCGGGATATATATATTATTATTTTATTTCTTTTATATTTTTTTTTCTCTCTGCGCCTTCTATGAAGCCAGGCCTGTCAAGCTTAAAATTTATTTGATTGAT
>CAZTKW010000164.1:2523-7171 GCA_964614315.1 uncultured Pirellulales bacterium | reverse complement strand
ACTATTCTTATTATCGTTATGCTACTCGGTAAAGAGAAAATGGTAACGGTGAGCGCAATCGGGGCGACGGCCTTTATCGTTTTCGCAATGCCCAAATCCGTGTCTGCACAAACCAAACATGTCATCGGGGGACACTTAGTCGGATTAGCGGCTGGGACACTATTTTACTTTACGGGGCTGCCTTATTATGTGGAATATCCGCTTGTCGTGGGACTTGCCATCTTTATTATGGTGGCTATAGACGTTGAGCATCCACCGGCTGTGGGGACCGCACTGGCTGTGGTGATAAGCGAGGTAACGCTTAATAGTTTTATCGGTATAATGTTAAGCGCGGTAATTTTATCACAGTGCCGTTATGTGCTCAGGGGGTATCTGAAAGACCTGGTTTGAAAAGAGAAATACCGGTTAAACAGGCGGTATTGAAAATGGAGGAAGTAAAAAAAAATTGCTGCGCTATCGGCCGGAGGTTATAATATTTTGAGCACTCATCAGGGTCGGGCATTCTCCTCTCCCTATTTTCTCGCTCTCCCGGCCCTGATTTTTTTCTTGATTTACACGGCCGAAGGTTTACAATGGGCGTCCAAGGCAAGGAGGTGCAGGGGTGTTAACCAGGAAAGCGAAAAGACAATAAAAAAGTATCGAGGCTTGGCCTTGCGCAGGCAAGCCTTTGACGGGGGTAATGTCAGGAAAATTAAGGAGAAGAAGATGGACGGTACAAAGGAAGTATTAACCGAAATCCGGAATATATGTATTATTAACTTTGCGGAGATTCAGATATTGAAAAAAGCCCTTTTCGAAAAACTTCATATAAACCTGCCTGAACGAGACCCGAAGTTAGTTCACCCCAAACTCATCAAAGAAGGGGTTCTGCCTGGGTATGAACATTATGACCTTTGCGAGTTCCAAAATTCATTAACCGATATTTTGAAGAACCTTGACAGCAAGGTATATGCAGCGGCCAGAGCCTTTCCGGACATTTCATCTTAGGTGCATGCTTTAATAGTTTCTTTGACATTGTGAGAATACCGAAAGGTGTATTCACAAAGGTATATACTTCGAGCCAGACGCTATAGGGAGTATTGTTTTAGAAATAAATGCGAGTGATTTTTTGTGCGCATAAAAAAGGCTGGGTTGCAGAGGGAAAGGGGAGAGGAGAATGCCCAGCCTTTTTTTACGTCTCTGTTTATATATACCAGTGTAATCAAAAAAGGTTCGGAGTCAAGTCTCGGAAAATCAATTATGTCGAAATTTTATTTTAGAGGGAATTTTTGGATGGGGTCTTTTTATTCAACCGTCACCACCAGCAAACAGCCGCAATGAAAGATTGTGCACAATCAATGTTTGTGAGGTGTTACTTTGCAGGCCTGCCGTTCGAGAATAACGAGCATTTCTTTTATGGTGAACTTTCGGCCGCAAGCCATGCAGTAGTAGCCGATTTTATGGTCGAAAAAGATTCTACGGGCTGGGCAATTTGGGCAGTTTACGCCCTGGTTTTCTGGCTCAAACATTTTTCTATGCCTGTCTTTTTAAGTCAAAAATGCCTTTTAGATTTTCCAAGATGTTTATCGGCAGTATCCGAGCAGAATGTTGAGTAAAACGAGTATCAAATTTTCTGCATGCGGAGGGCTGTCAGAGGTGCGTGTTTGCACTTGAACCGGCTTTTTTACAGCTTAAAGAGGTTTCGTAAACGGTTTTATTTCAAATAGATATGAGGATTTAAGGGTGCAGATTTTTTTAAAGGATAAAAAAAAGGGCTGGGTTGCGGAGGGAGAGGAGAGAGAGCGAGAAAACCCCAGCCCTGTTATAGGTCTCTATTAATATATATCGATGTTATCAAAAAAAGTTCGGCTGTCCAGTTAAAATTCAAAAAAAATCAGGGGGCGAAATTGATAAAATAAAGTGTTTTTTTGGGGGGGAATTGCTGATTTGGGGAGTGCAGATTTTCAAAAAAAGTGGAAATATGGCTATTTAGGCCGTATTTTGGTAAAATATAAGAATAAATTCGCAAAATTCCCAAAAAAAAGCGTTACCTTTTGCGGGTTCGATGGCACTTATATTCAGCAGCTTGTTATGGAGAACAAAGACCGTGTCTCAGAAGTGAGAGAGAGACGGCCGGGTGAGAAGGACGAGAAGGAGTAGGTTTTTATAGAGAATGCGGACTATATAGTACTGGTGAGGCAGAGTCAGCTTGGCGACAAGGAGTGCCTGAACCGATTAGTCGAGGTGGCCAGGGAGCGTTTGCGCGTATATGTTTACCGTCTTGTGCTGGATGAGGAATCAACACAGGACATAGTTCAGGAGAGTATGCTGGAAATGTTCAAGATATTAGGGAAACTTAAAAAGGTTGAAATGTTCTGGTCGTGGCTCTACGGGATAGCACTTAACAAGGTTCATCGTCATTACCGAGACCAGCGACACTACCGACAGAGGCCTGAGAGTGGTTACGGCAGCGGACAGAACAGCGAACAAGAAGGGATAGAGAAGATATTAAGCCGGGAGCTGAGGCAAATAGTCAGTACGGCAATGAGGCAGCTGAAGACGGAGTACCGTGCGATTTTGACGATGCGATGCTATGACGAAATGGCGTATTCGGAGATAGCCGCATCGATGGGGTGCAGCGAGTTCGCAGCGAAGATGCTATTTCTTCGTGCGAAAAGGTCGCTGCAACGGCAGCTTTCGCGGCGTGGGCTGGGCAAGGGGGCACTGCTGACGGCTTTGGTGGTTTTTGGAAAGATGACGGCGCCGAGCGAGGCGGCAGCGGCGAAGGTAGCAGTAACAGCCGGTAGTCTGAAGGTCGGGGCCGGAGTTTCGGCGGCTGTAATGGCGAGCAGCAAGGCGGTTATATTGCCCTTAGCGGCGGCCGGCGTGTTGAGTGTGGGGGCTATTGTTGCGACAAGCGGGCCGGAAGGGAGTACGGCGGTACCTTTGGAAAGGAAGCAAAAAGTTTCTCAGATAACGGGAGAGGCAACAGAGGCGAATAAATCAATCGACGAATACTGGTATTACTACCCATCGAAGTCGGACGGGGCTGTGATGATGCGGCTTATGGAAGGCGGGCGTTGTGCAGTGCGTCAGAATGAGTCCGGCAATTACTATTTTAATAAGAGAGACAACAATATTTACATCGAAAACTATCGGCCGTGGAACAAGGATTTGGGGGTATGGCGGCTGCCGACGGACAGCCTGAAGATGCGCGAGTTTATTACGCAAATTGAAGGGCTGGGCTACGAGACGGAGTATGTGCCGGCTAAATGGGACGGCCTTTTAGTGATAGCCAAACGTGATGCAGAGGGAAATGGCGGTCATATGCGGACCACGTATCAGTACAATGTGCTTGATGAGGAGTATTTTCGATATAACCAGCCGACAGTCGCTAAAATCGTTGATAACCGCGATGCGATGCATAAGCGCGGCTGGACGTATTTTAGAATCAAAGGCAAAGTCAACGGCGAAATGGTTGACGGAACGGGGAGGATACCTTTTGTCTATAAGGCGAGTTTAGAAAACCGGCCGTGGCTTCGGTTGAGGGTAGGGGGAAAGCAGTTGATTGATGCCGGCTTCGGCAGGCTGTTCAAGGGTTTGGGTCGGCCGTGGATGGGCCTGCACACGCTCGATACGGTCCGGCGCGATGCGGCTGAGAAAGAAATACCCTTCGAGACGCATCTTATCAACGACGGAACAAAAGCAGAGGTCAAACTGGCCACAGGAGAAACCGGTCTGAAGTACATCATCGATATGGATAAAGATATTGTTGAGAGAATAATTTATAGCGGTGAAAAGCAGGGAGAACTTGTATTTACGTACCTGCAGGAGGTTGATGATATCGGGCGTGAGTTCAGTGAGCCGAGGCGGAGCGAGGGATTGCCCGGTAAAGAAGCTGGTATTATATGGCTGATAAAGGAAATTTATAATCAAAAATGATAAATTCGAAAGGGTGAGGATTATGAAAACACCAAGAATGAGAACGGCTGCGGCGGTACTGGTTGTTTTGGCAATTGCCGGTATTTCAAATGGGGCTTTGATTGCGTACTACGATTTCGGGGTGACTACTCCCACGGCTGCCAATATGGGCACCGCTGGTACCGCTGCTGATGGTGTTCTTATGGGCGGCGCGACGATTGTTGATATTGATACCACCTCCCGCGGCGTAGAGTGGGCTCTTCAGTTGAACAATACCACAGGAAGTTCTCTGGCAGACTGTCAGTATATGAACATCACTAATGGAGATGATACCTGGTATGACACAGCGATTCCCGCTGGGTCTGGCGCACGTACATACGCCGCCTGGGTAAGAATGGACCCGAGCACTACCCAAAGCTGGAGTATGATTGCATCCAAGGGTTTCGAGACAGCCTTAGCTCTTGGCTGCGGAACACCATCGGGTAATGGTATTGACCAGGTCGTGTTTTCTTATCCAGCAGGTATTGCATCCTGGAGCCCACTAAAGGGTACAGTAAGCGTAATGAATGATTCGTGCTGGACTCACGTTATTGCAACGATTGATGGCGCCGATTATAAAACAGCGACCTTGTATATAAACGGGGTGTTCCAGGAATCGCGGCAGACGTGGGGACCGTTGAATCAAAATGATCTGGACCTTCATATTGGCGCCGAGCCCAATAGGACCGCCTACAATTTCGGCTGGAAC
>CAZTKW010000164.1:0-2513 GCA_964614315.1 uncultured Pirellulales bacterium | reverse complement strand
GGTATGATCGACGATGTCCGCATCTATGATGAGCATTTTGATGCTCAGGATGCTCAGGACCTGTTCGTGAATACCTACAGACAATGTGATGATTGCTGCGGGAATAGCGGCTTCGATGTAAATGCAGGAGGCCCGTATCAAGTCGACCCTGGTGGAACGGTGATATTAGATGGTAGTGGTTCGTCTGGCGGAGAGTATGGTCTTTGGATGGAATGGTATATTGGAGGTGAATATGTTGGGGAGGACCTTTATACCGAGACTTTGACTATATCATACGATACTCTTGTGTGTGATATAGGGCTCAGTCCCGGGATACATGAGGTTCGTGCTACAGGGAGTGTGTGGGTTTTTGCATGTGGTCATATTTGTTGGGATTATGACTTGACCACTATAGAAATTGGCCCCGCTTACTCGGACCTGAACGATGACTGCAAACTTGACTTTAGAGATTATGCGATTCTTGCGTCTCAGTGGTTAGAGGGACCTGGTGCTCCGTCGGCGGACATTGCCCCGCCGCCCGGTGGTGATGGAATTGTTGATGTAAACGACCTTGAGTTGTTGACAGAGGGCTGGCCCTGGGGAACACCATAGTTTTAATTTTTTCAGGAGGTGTGTTATTATGAAGACAGGAAAAATGAGAACGGCTGCGGCGGTGATGGTTGTTTTGGCAATTGCCGGTATATCAAACGGGGCTTTAATTGCGTATTACGATTTCGGGGTAAGTACACCAACGAGTGCCAATATGGGCACCGCTGGTACTGTTGCCGACGGCGTTCTTATGAATGGCGCTACGATTGTCGATATTGATACTACCTCCCGCGGTGTAGAGTGGGCTCTGCAGTTGAACAATACGACAGGAAGTTCTCTGGCAGACTGTCAGTATATGAACATTACCAACGGTAATGATACCTGGTACGAGACCTACATACCCGACGGCCATCCGGTCACCATAGCGGCCTGGGTGCAATCTCCGACGAGCACAACGGGAAGCTGGAATACGATTATATCCAAGGGTTATGAGTCAACTTTTATGCTCGGGACAGGGACACCATTTGCTAATGGGGATGACCAGGCGGTATTTTCTTATCATGGGGCCATCGCATCGTGGAGTCCACTCAAAGGAACCACCAGTATCCGAAGTGATGGTTACTGGAACCATGTTGTCGCAACGATTGACGGCGCCGATTTTAAGACAGCGGCCCTGTATATAAATGGTGTTCTTCAGGATTCAGGGCAGTCGTGGTCACCTTGTTATAGTAATGATTTGGACCTGCTTATTGGCGCCGAGCCCAATAGAACCAACTACCAATTCGGCTGGAACGGCATGATAGATGATTTGCGTATTTACGACGAGTACCTGGATGAGTATGGTGTTATGGATTTGTATCTGAACACAATTCGTCCGATTCCTTTCTTACTACTGGACAGGGTTGAAATAACAGGGCCGGAGGAAGTGGCGGAGGGTAGCCAGGAACAATACACGGCTACCGCCTTTATGTGCCGTATGGTACCAGATTGTTTTGAAATTGATGTGACGGATTATGCTTCCTGGTGGGTCGTGCCGGACACGTTTGCAAGTATTGATGGTGGTCTGCTGACCGTAGGAAATATCGACGCGAACGAAAGTATTAGCATTTACGCTGAATACACCTCAGGCTATGTAACGAGAGTGGGAGAGCTGGAGGTTTTGTGTGTTGCCGAATATAACGACGTTGGCGAATATCACGTTGACGGAGTCAATGGTAATGACGCTAATGACGGGTTGAGTCGTGAGACGGCTTTTGCGACGATACAGAAGGGCATCGATACGGCTGAGGACGGGGACAGCGTCGTAGTGTGGCCGGGGGTTTATGTTGAATCGGTTTATTTCATAGACAAGGCGATAACTGTCACGGCGGCTGCGGACGCACCAATCCTGGAGGCTGCCAGCAATAACGCCGTATCGTTCTATACATCCGAGGGGCAGGAAACAGTTTTGTCAAATTTTGTAATAAGGGACAGCGATACGGGCATCTTCGTATCGACGGGGACGCCGACAATAAAGAATATAACATTGACAGGCAACGACTTAGGGATAGAGGCAGAGAACGGGGCGGTGCCTGATATTGCCAACTGCATCTTTTGGAATAATACGAACGGCGACCTCTGGAACTGTACGGCACAATACAGTTTCGGCCAGGGGGATTTTGACACAAATCTGGTTGCCTACTGGAAATTAGACGGTGATGCAATAGATTCGGCAGGCACTAATAACGGTACGATTTACGGGGCAACTCCAACAACCGGACAGATAAATGATGCACTTAGCTTTGATGGTAATGGGGACTATGTTGAAATGGGAGATGCAATTAAAAACTATTTAGGAACAAGTTATACAGTTTCTGCGTGGATTAAGGCAGACGCGATTGCCCCCAATAAAGTTATTGCAGCATATAGACAATCGAGTCTCATCAATCCATCGGTTTTATTTCAGCTTGACCACTATAACGCAGATGCTCGGTTTACCGTCAGGG